>CAZDHT010000108.1:0-6798 GCA_964505325.1 uncultured Planctomycetota bacterium
GCCGTTAACCCAAACGCCTCTCGGCCGGTGAGAGTCCGAGAGTCTGGCCATTTCCGCCGCGTCGAGAGCCGATTCCGGTTAACTGAAAGCGAGAGTCGCGGCGGCCGGGCTGCGCCACGCGATAACGCGCTCGTCGCAAAACGCTTTGGGACTTCGAGATATAGAGGCGGTCTGGCGGCGCGTCGGATCGGCGTGATCGGGGCGTGAAAAGAGGCGGTATCTGGCTCGATACCGCCTGCTGGCTCCTCGGGCAGGACTCGGACCTACAACCTGGCGGTTAACACAGCCGCCCGCTGTACCGATTGAACTACCGAGGAATTGGGTTGTCAGGGCCCGGCACCCGCTTGTAGTGGTCCCCCACGATGGCCCGAACGCCGGACCGCTTGCTGATGTCCGTGAAGCCACGCTTCAGCTCCGCGGCTCGCGCGTGCGACGCCAGCAGAACGAGTACGCCGGTAAGCAGGACAACCAACGCATCAACTCTCGTGTTCATGCTGCCTCCTATCTCCTGCGGCGGCGCAGAGATTCGGCGATGACGCGGACGACGGTGAGGTTGATCTCGGCGGCCAGGTCGGTCTGCATCACGGTGGCGTGGACGTCCGGCAGTTGCCCGACGTTCTCGTAGAAGAGCTTGTAGAACGGCGCCCTGCCGACGGTTCGCTTCCACGGCCCGGCGGAGCCGGCGGCGGACTTCTGCGCGGGGTGGTGCTCGAGGGTCAACTGCCGCGGGGCGGCGTCCGTCAGGTAGCGGATCAGGTAGCGGTTCCGCAGGCTGTCGACGATCTCGCGCGAGATGCGGCGCACGACCTGAGCGCTGGGCCCGGCGCCGCCGAGGATCGGGCCGCCGGCCATGGCGTGGGCGTCGAGGAAACAGACCAGATTGGGCTCCGCGAGCAGGCGGGTCTCGATCTTCGCCTCCGGCTCGGCGCCGCGGGCCGTGCCCTTGAAGTCGAACGTCCACGGCTCGGTCACCTCGTCGGTCCAGCCGCGGAAGGTCTTCCAGTCGGTGCGGAGCTGGCGGTTCAGGTCGACGCCGCCCGCGTTGTGTCGCGTGCCGCTGCGGTAGCCGATGGGATTGAGCAGCGGCACGGCCACCACGCCGAACCGGTCGAGGTCGACGACCTCGCCGGTGAGGAGCCGCTCGATGGTCGCCAGCATGCCGTAGACGTTCTCCCATTCGCTGCCGTGCTTGCCGGCAACGAGGAGGAACCGCGGGCCGCGAGGATTGCCGAAACGGACGCTGAGGATCGGCGCATTCGTGGAGGACGGGCCTTCGTCGCGGACCTCGACCCTGGCTGCGGCCGGGCGCCGCGTCGCGAAGCGCCGGATGCGCCGGTACAGCTCCGCCACCGACAGCTTGCGGTTCACGTACCGGCCGTAGCGGACGGTGCCGCCGAACAGGTTCCCGGCCGGGACGTACTTGTTGAACGCCCCGCGGTGCAGGATCCACGGGTCGCCCCGGGTAAGGCACAGGTCCAGCGGGCTGAACAGGTCGTAGGCCAGGAGGATTCCGCCGGACTCGAACCGCTCCTCGATCCACATCGCTCCGCCGGTCTTCGTCGACCGGGCGAGCACGGTGCGCCCGCGGGCGGGATCGTCGTCGCAGAGCACCTCGCGATAGGTGTAGTGACCGATGGGCGGCTCGTCGACGTCGTTCGTGTTGCGGTACCAGTAGACCTCGTCGCCGACGGCGAAGCCGCGCGTGACCGGGTCACTGGCGGCGACGATTCTCAGTTTGTGGCGCTCGCCGCCCGCGTTGCGGAGCCGAAACGGCAGGCGCGAGCCGTGTGCGTACTCGAACAGGTGACTGACCACCTTCGCCGCGTTCCGCCGGGCATGGCCGCGGACCAGGCGGTAGTCGAGCAGGCCGCGGTTCTCGGCGCGGCGGATCAGCGTCCAGACGCGCCCGTACGGGGCAAGCACCTTGGCGGTCAGCGGCCCGCGCGTGAGGTCATGCTCGTCTACCCGGCGAGGATACAGCCGCCTCAGGTCGCGGGTGGAGTAGTAGTCGGGGGAATCAGAGACCACGAGGATGCGATGCGTCTTCTGGGCCATCGGCTGCCTGTTATCCCCTCGGGGCTGCGGAAGCGGGTCGGCCGGCGCGCATCATCGGGGTTGATTGTACCACGTCGAGGAGTGGCCGCAACGCCCGAACCGCCGGCGAGGGCGTTCGGGCGCGCGGCAGCCGTGATCGGGCGCCCGGTTTCTTGCCGGATCAGCGCCGCTTCCGCCTCAAGGCCATCAGCCCGAGCCCGACAAGGCTCAGTCCCGCCGGCTCGGGGATCGCTCCACCAAACGTGAGGACGACTTGGTCGTCCAGGACCTCGATCTTTCCGCCGGACAGGCCGCTCGTGCCGTAGTCAAACGTCCACGACGTGGTGTACACGGCCGGTGCCTTGTTGAACAGGACGAACTCATCCATGGGCGACACTGACACGCCGTACTCGTTGAACAGCTTGATCGTCGCGGTACTGCCCAGGGTAAGGCTGCCCACGAGGTCGACCGTGTCATACTCCGTCGGGTTCATGCCCAGTTCCCAGATCAGGGTGGAACCGTCCTGGAAGTCCAGGCTGGTCAGGGTCAACGTGCCGGCGCTCAGGCCGGGGGACAGGGCCCCGCCCGCCACGGTGGTGGGCGAGTTGATGACCCCGTCGCCGCCGAGGGTGCCGTTCGCGTTGACCAGCCACGAGCTGCCGCCCGAGCCACCCGCCGTGCCGGTGACCAGCAGCGTCCCGTCGTTCACCGTCTGCTGTCCGGTCGTGTAGCTGTAGTCGTGGATGAGCATCGTGCCGGCGCCGTTCTTGATCAACTGCGAGTCGCCCACGTTGGTGGCGCCGAGTTTGCCCGTGATCTCAAGGTCCACATCGTCGAGGGGTTTGTCGGCAACGTTGAACGTCGGCCCAGCGGCGCCGCCGATGATGCGGGAACGAGAGGCGATCACGGCGCGCGTTTCCGTGGCGTCGACAGTGGTCGTCGAGCCGTCGTAGAACCAGATGCTGTCGCTATCAGCCCCCTCGAACCTGGCGTCGCCGTTCAGGTCCATGGTCCTTCCGTCTCGCAGGTACAGGATGCCACCGCCGATCTTCATAGTCCCGCCGTTGATCGTCACGTTGGCGTCGTAGTTCCCGCCCTGCGTGTCAAAGACGCCATCGCTATTGATAACCGGGGCGGGCGTGGAGTTGAGCTGACCTCCGCTTCCGGCCAGTTTCATGACAGCGCTGCCGGCCGGTCCGGCCCCGTCGCCCACAGTCAGGGCGTAGCCGCCGAGACGTGCGGTGCCGCTTTGCCAGACCGTGCCGGTCCAATACCAGGATGCAGCGTTTTCCAGAATGACCGTCCCATCGTCCACCTGCCACCGTCCCCCGACGGTGCTAAGCCCTGCGTAGTAGCCACCCGCCTTGACGTGCAGCGTGCCCGCCCCGGTCTTGACCATGGTCCTGCTGGTGTCGCCGTGGATGATGTTGGTGGTAAGCGTGCCCGTGTCCACCTGGATGGTCAGCGTCCCGCCCGACGACTGAGCGAGCTCGTTGTTGATCGTCACGTCCTGGGCGGTGTTCTTGACGAGCATGCGGTTCGCTCCGCTGAAAGCGATCTTGTTGGGTACGTCGTGGAAGCCTTCCACCGCGTCGCCCAAGGTTCGCGTTCCTCCCAGGACGAACGCCCCGGCGGTGCCGGGAAAGCTCAGGGAGTTGACGGTGAACGAACTGCTGTCCAGGAACGGTGTGAGGCGAGTCGTGCCGTCAAAGATCAGCGCGGTCGTGCTGCCACTGGACGGCGCGGTGCCGCCCCAGTTGGCGCCCGTGCTCCACAGGTCGTCGCCGCCGCCGCCGTTCCACGTCTCCGCCATGGCCACCGAGGCAAGCGCGAACACGGCCACGGCACAAATCATCAAGACCGCCCGAAAAGTTCTTAAACCCAACATCTCTACTACCTCCTTTTCAGAATCCTTCGCCGACCGGGACGCGGCGCGTCGGAAGAACCACTCTCCCGACAGCGAACACCCGCGTACACCTGCGGCGTCCTTTTTCCCCCCTCGCCCGGCCTGTCCGCCGAAGCGGCGGCGCTTTACCGAACGAAGGGCTGCACACACAGCCAGTGGGTGACTGCTACGGTGGTCTTGCCGTCATGGGCTTTCCTCCTTGTTTTCGTGGTTTGTGATCGTCCCTCTTACATCCTGCCTGCGTGTGTGACCCGGCGACTGGGAGAAAGCGTCGCCGCCGATTCACTCGGCGCCGGGCACCAGCGGTCGCATCTTGTGCGGGACCGCGGTCACCCGTCGGTCCTGCGCTTACGCGCTTCCGCCCCGGCGTACGACGCGTTCACCGAGACGCCTCTCCGCAATTCGCCGCGTTGGCGTCCTCCTGCAAAGGGCTCGGGTCAGACGGTGAAGTAGCATTATGGTACATAATTACCACTTACTCCACACCAACACCACTTGGCCCATACCACGGTCTTCTTGAACCCGCTTCCGGCCCCGTGTTGCTGGGCCTGAAGCGGTTGGCGGCTCCCTCGTTCACGCTCCGGAGCCGCCGCCGATCCAGGACGGCGCTCGGCCGTCCTGGCTGTAGTCGGCCCGTCGAGACCGACGTCCCGCGGGACCGTGGCGCTGTGCCAATTCCGCACCACGGCCCGCGCGGTCCGTCGACAACGTGCGCCATATGTACGCTGGGCGGCACGGCACCACACCGAGGCCAACCGAAGGCGCGGCGACGGTGTGGCACCGCCCGACTACGCCCATGCCGCAAATCCCGTGCCGCTATGGCCTGATTTCCGAGCCGGAACCGTAAAGCTCTGCACGAGGCAGGCTTATGGCCGCCTTCCGTTCCGCGCGGCGCTGCGGCGCCGAGCTCACACGTTGCTTTTCCGCAACGTCCCGGGCGCCGCGGCGCCGCGGGAGCCACGTTACCCTCAGCGGCCCAAAGGCTTAGGAAACGTTGAGCGCCGGCAACATGGCCGCAGCCGTGTTGCCCCGGCGCGCCGGGCGCTTGCATTCTTCCAAAACGCCTGCACAATAGCAGCGTAACTTCGGCGGCATGGCCTCGCAGCACCGGGCAAGATCACAGGGAGGTCACGATGAATCGGCGACGGTGGCGAACACTTGCGGCGAGCATCTTCGCGCTCCCTCTATGCGTGGCGTCGGCGCGGGCCGCCGACATCCGCCTCAAGCCGGCCAGGGCGAGCGAGACCGGCATCGCCAAGGCGATGAACGACTGGAAGGCGCGGGAGCTGACGCGCCAGGGCGGAAAGTTCGGGAGCCACGGCTGGTGGCCGTGGGGGCTGCGGGCGTTTGACCTTGACAACGACGGCGATCTCGACCTGCTCCCCTCGCACCACGGCGTGCCGAGGTCCATCGTTCTCAAGTCACTCCTCAAGGAAACGGGCAAGCTGACGTTCGTCGACGTCACGAAGGAGCTGGGTATCGACAGCCGCAAGCTCCCCATCGCCGACGACCGCCCCATGCTGTGGGACATCGACGGCGACCGCTACATCGACATCCCGAACTTCTCCGATGAATCGCGGGTCTACGTCGTCTTCAACCGCGGCGGCAAGAAACTGGAAGAGAGCCGCATCCGGTTCCACGGCGTCGCCCATCCGGAGGAGGTCGTCGATCTCAACGGCGACGGATACCCCGACCTCGACGCCGGGCGTCTCGGCGCCTTCATCTACGACCCGAAGGCCAAGACGTTCAAGCGCGACAAGACGATGATCCGCTTCCCCAAGCCGGACGGCCTGCCCGCCGAGCTGGAAACCCTGATGGTCGAACTCAAGAAGGAGAAAAGGAACCGGTTCTTGCGCTTCCAGTTCCTCCGGTACTTCAACCTGGGCCGCGACACCGTCGGCTATCGGCCGTATCCCATCGACCTGAACGGCGACGGCCGGGGCGACCTCGTCTTCACCGGCTACGCCGCGTACGGCGGGGGCTACCTGGCACGATACCTCCTGACCGCCGCCGACGGCAAACTCGCGGACAAGACGACGCAACTCGGGCTCCCCAAGGACGCCGTTCCGATCTGGATCGACGACCTGACCGGCGACGGGGCGCCCGAGGTCCTCTCCGCCGGCAAGGCGGGCGGGTTCTTTGTGAACGACGGCACCGGCAAGTTCACGCTCAAGGACAGCCCGATGAACACGTTCCTCCGGAAGCGCGAGCCGTACCTCCTCCGCGCGTTCCCCGCCGACTTCGACAACGACGGCGATTGGGACCTCGTCCTCTCCAGCCCGCGTTACGGCCGAGCCGAGGTCTACGAGAACAAGGGCGGCGGCGAGTTCAAGCTCATCCTCAAGGCCCGGGCGTGGGACTCGAATCCGATCGTCATCTGCGACATCGACAACGACGGGAAGATGGACCTGCTGATCGGCGGGGCCGGCAAGGATCGGAAGACGAGTATCGTGGTGTACCGAAACGAGACCCCGCACGCCGGCGGGTTCGTGCAGATCTGTCCGAAGATGTCCCCGCCGAATCCGTTCGCGGTGGGCGCGGTCGTCGAGGTGTTCAAGCCGGGCGAACTGGGCAAGGAAGGCACCCGGCCGATCTTCATCGAGAAGGCCCACGCCGACGGGACGCCCGTGCACGCGGGCCTCGCCGCGGCCGCCACCTTCGATCTGCGCGTGACCCTGCCCACCAAGAAGGTCGTGGAGAAGAGGGGGCTGGCGGGCAACCGCCGCCTCGCAATTGCGCCGGACGGGACTGTAACACCCATCGTCGTCCCGCGCTCCAATGCTCATTAACCGCAAAGTGGCACTTTTGGACGACACCTGTTCCAAAAAAGTACCACTTCCCGGCGCCTGGAGCGCGCG
>CAZDHT010000108.1:6898-15361 GCA_964505325.1 uncultured Planctomycetota bacterium
TTTTGGACGACACCTGTTCCAAAAAAGTACCACTTCCCGGCGCCTGGAGCGCGCGACCGAAGTGAGCGGAGCCAGGACAGAACTGATATTCTGAAGGCGGGCAACCGCCGCCTGGCAATCACACCGGACGGGACTGTAACGCCCATCGCCATCCCCCGCTCCAATGCTCATTAACCGCAAAGTGGTACTTTTGAACGACACCTGTTCCTGAAAAGTACCACTTGCTTGCAGCCGGGGCGCATCGCCGGAGTTGGTATGCCAGGTCACGTGGGATTTACTTGCGGCGGCTCATGATGTAAAGTGGGGAGATGCGTATCATCCCGGCCTCCCTGGCAAGGGCCTGCAAATGGCGCAGCCGCGACGGAGCCTGCTCCTCGTTTCCTGTCTCGCGCTTGCCCTGCTCGCCGGGGCGCACATTACCCGCGCCGGCGACGTGCTCACGATCCACCCCGCCGTTCGCGGCTACCAGACGATGTGGCGCTACCGCTGGACCTGGCAGACGGAGTTGTGCCGCACGGAGGGCGGGGCGCTGGTCCGCGTCGATCCGTTCGACCCCAACCGCCTGGTGAAGACCAACGGGAAGAAGGTCTACCAACTCAGGACGACCGACCGGGTAATCGGGTCGACGTTCCCGCCGCGCGGCTGGCACCGTCCCGGGTTCGACGACAGCCGCTGGCCGCTGCGCAAGGGGCCGTTCGTCTTCACCTACCGAAGCACGGCGCACGTCGCCCTGCGCGGGCGGTTCATCGTGACGGACCCCGGCAAGGCCGGCGATCTGAGCCTGTCGATGACGTACGAAGGCGGGGGGGTGGTATACCTGAACGGGCGCGAGGTCGCCCGCGGTCACATGCCCGACGGGGAGGTCAGGCCGGAGACGCCGGCGCTCGATTATCCGAAAGAGGCGCACGTCGGCCCGGACGGCGGGATGCTGAGGATCTACCGCCACCGGCGGGACCGGCAGCACAAGGACCGCTGGGCGAAGCGGGTTCGGAAGCTGGACGACGTGACGATCCCCGCGCGGTACTTGGTGAAGGGGGTCAACATCCTGGCGATCAGCCTGCACCGCGCACCGGCGGTGGAGGCGATGTTCATCACCAACTTCAAGCCGGACGGCTGGTTCGGGAACTTCGCGAACCGGCTGGTGTACTTCTGGGACCGCATCCGGCTGGAGTCGCTGAGCCTGCGTGCGGCGGACGGCGCGGCGGTGCTGCCGAACGTCAGGCCGCCCAAGGGCGTGCAGGTCTGGAACCACGAGCCCGTCCAGCGGGTGGACCGCTACGCCTTTGGCGAGCCCGGCCGGCGGCCGTATCCGGTCCGGATGTATGCGGCGCGGAACGGGGTGGCCGTGGGCGTCGTGGTCGCCACCGCCTATCAGCCCATCCACGGCCTGACGGCGGCCGCGGGCAAGCTGACGCGGGGCGCGGGCGGCGAGGTCCGCGCCGCAAACGCGCGGATCCGCTACGCCGAGGTGGTCAAGGTCACGCCCCACGTGTGGTTCCACGACCGCCTCGATGCCGCGCCCGTGGACGGCGCGGTGCGCGTGCCTGTGTGGCTGACGGTCCGGGTCCCGCGCGACGCGAAGCCCGGAACGTATGCCGGAACGCTGACCGTGGGCGCCGACGGGGCGAAGCCCGTCATTTTCCCCGTCGAGTTGCGGGTGTTCGACTGGACCCTGCCCGACCCGCAGAACTTCACCACGCACCTCGGCGTGATCCAGTCGCCCGACTCCGCGGCCATTCAGTACGGCGTGCCGATGTGGTCCGACAAGCACTTCGAACTGATCGGCAAGTCGTTTGAGCTTTTCGGACAAATCGGGAACAAGGTCGTCTACCTGCCTTTGGTGCGGCGGACGCACTTCGGGAACGAGCACACCATGGTCCGCTGGATTCAGGGGGCGGATGGGTCGTTCAAGCACGACTTCAGCATCGTCGAGCGATACCTGGACATCGCGGTCAGGCACCAGGGCAAGATGCCCGTTGTCTGCCTGTATCTGTGGGACCTCTTCTCCAACCCGGGGTTCGGCAAGCGCAGGGTGCCGGCGGAGAAGCTGGGCACGGGCGGCCAGAGCACGGGCATGACCGACGGCAAGCACTTCACGGCGCTGGACGCGAAGACGGGCAAGCTGGAGGGCTTCGCCGGGCCGGCCTGGGGGACGCCCGAGGCGCGGTCGTTCTGGAAGCCCGTGATCGACGGCCTCCGCGCCGTCCTGCGAAAGCGGGGCCTCGAGAAGTCGATGATGTTCGGCCTGGCCGGGGACGCGATGCCGGCCAAGGTGGTCATCGAGGATTGCCGGGCCATCGCGCCGGACGTGCCGTGGGTCTGCCACTCGCACCTGTTCCGCGAGCACGTCGGCAGGAGCCGGTCCTATCAGGGCCAGCGCATCGGATACATGGCGACGGTGGGCGGGGCGATCGGCGTCTTCTGGGACCCCGCCGGCTCGCGGCCCTTCTACGGTTGGATGAACCGGTCGCGGCTGGTGACGTTCGCGCGCGACTCCTACGGCCGCGGCCCGAGCCTCACGCAGTACGCGCCGCCGGCGATCTACCGGCTGGCGGCGGAGGGCTCGCTGCACAGCGGCCGGCTGTACGTGGAGAAGTGGGGCGTGCGGAAGGACATCGTCGGGCTGGGCGGCCGGCGCGGCTTCCGGCAGTTCCCCGGTCTCCGCGGCCTCGGGCGGATCGGCGGCGACTTCTGGCCGGTCCTCAAGGCCGGACGACTGTCGCGCAGCGTCGCCGGGCGGTACCCGGTAACCGCCTGGGGGACGGTGCGGCTCGGGTCCGGCGGCACGACGACCCATCTCCTGGCGGCGGGCAAGGACGGCCCCGTGCCGTCCGTCCGCTTTGAAATGCTGCGGCAGTCCCTGCAGGACGCCGAGGCGGTAATCTTCATCCGCAACGCGCTGTTCGACAAGGCGAGGCGCGCGAAGCTGCCGGCCGCGCTGGCGGACCGATGCGAGAAACTCCTCGATTGGCGCATTCGCGGCCTGCGCAATATCACCGGGGGCTGCGGCTACTTGACCGGCTACTGGCGCGAATATCAACTGTCCCCCGACTGGGACGGGAGCTCGCGGGCGCTGTACGAGGCCGCCCGGGACGTGAGCAACGCCATGAAGCGGTGACCGCGGCCGATTCTGCTTGCATTGCCGCTCGGATCATATACCCTGTCCGGTCGCAGGGAGCCTTTGAACGGGAGGTGTTATGATGCGCAACACTCACGCAAGGAGGGTGTGGCTGGCGGCGCCGCTGTTGCTGGTGGCGAGTGTCGCGGCGGGCGCCCAGATCGAGTCCATCCACAAGCAGCTCGGTATCACGATGAGCGTCACCACCCGCCCGGCGTGGCCGAAGCCGCCCGCCGCGTCGGTGCAGGTGACGCTTGTCGCGCAGACGGCGGAGCCCGGCCCGCACGTCGTGTCCTTCGGCGTGCCGTTCGGCCCCGGCTGGCTGAGCGACGACAAGCAGATCCGCGTGCTGGGGCCGGACGGGAAGGAGATTCCCGCCTTCGCCCGGCCGCTTGTGTACTGGTGGCTCGACGGGAAGCGCGGCACGATCCGCTCCGTGCTGGTGCAGTTCGAGGCGAGCGTCGAGAAGGACAAGGCGCAGACGGTGACGTTGACCTGGGACCAGGCGCGCGCGAAGTCGCGTCCGAAGCAAGTGCCGGTGTCCGAGACGCAGTTCACCCGCCACGTCGATCCGCCGAAGAGCTACGCCAAACGCGCGTACAGCTTCGATCATCCGTGCCCGAAGATTGTGGCGCTGCTGCCGCCGGCGTGGCTCTGCGCGAGTCTCGTCGCCTGGCAGCAGGTGCCGGCGGCGGAGAACCAGATCGCCCCGTGGTTCGACAAGCACCTGCTCGACAAGGTGGAGTACTCGTTCCGCAACATCTCGGCCAAGGCCTACGAGGCGTACCTGTTCGACCGCCAGGCGGTGTACGCCAAGATCTACTGCCGCCACGGCGAGGCCCGGTTCCTCCTCGCCGCGCTGGCGGCCAACGACTTTTACCTGCAGCACCTCGACGCTCAGGGATTCTTCGACCTGAAGCGCTACAAGGACTTCAAGTACTCGTTTAACGAGGGGTCGGCGATCCTGTACATGCTCACCGGCGATCCGCGGTACCTGGAGCTGGTCAACCGCATCGTGAAGCTGTGGGAGAAGCACACCTACGCCCGCCGCGGGAAGCTCTCCATCAACTACACCGCGCAGAGCAACTTCTGGACCGAACGTCACCACGCCTTCGGCATGGCCGCATACGTCCACGCCTATGAGATCACCGGCGAGAAGAAGTGGCTCGACACGGCGAAGCTCTACCTCGATGCGGCGCTCGCCATGCAGGTCCAGCCGGCCGACGGCAAGGCGCCCGACGGCGCCTGGGTGCACCGGGCCGGGGCCCACGGCGACGGCAACGGCTGGACCACCAGCCCGTGGATGAGCGCCTTCCTCGCCGACTCCATCTGGAAGTACTGGTCGCTCACCGGCGATCCGCGAGCCGCTTCCTCGCTGGCCATGTACGCCAAGTTCACCGAGAAGCATTCGGTCTCGCCCGACGGCGACATGATAATGTACATGGCGAACTCCCCCGGCCGCGGCCGAAGCATCAACCCCGGCATCGAGCACAACTTCGAGGGCATCTACCTGCTCGCTCTCGGCTACTACTTCTCCGGCGGCAGCGACGTCGGCTACCTCAAGAAGATCAGCACGCTGGCGCCGCCGGTGATGAAGGACGGGGCGAACAACCCCGGCCGCAAGTTCAACTGGCGCTTCCGCGAGACCTCCAAGGCCCTGTGGCTGCTATACCACGCGCTGCCGACGCGCGAGGCCAGCCTGAAGGCGGTACGGAAGCATGTCCGGCGGGTCCTGCCGGAAGGGCCGGAAGCCTGGAAGCCCGTGCCGGGCGACGCGGACAAGGTGCTGGCGGCGCTCGGGCTCGAGCTGAAGGTCAAGACGCGGCCGGCCTGGCCCCGACCGCCGGGGAGCAGCGTGAAGGTCGCGCTGGTGCCGCAGGTGAAGACGGCGCAGCGCTGCGTTGTCTCGCTCGGCCTCCCGCTCGGGCCCGGATGGCTGAAGGATGACAGGAACATCCGCGTGCTGGACGCCAACCGGCGCGAGGTCCCCGCGTACACCCGCGAGCTGGCGCGATGGTGGATCGACGGCCGCCGCGGCACCATTCGCAGTGTGCTGGTCCAGTTCGCTACGGACGCCGCTCCAGGCCGGACCGCACACGTCACCATTGCGCTGGACAAGCCCCGGGCCAACAGCCGCGCGTCTCCGGCCAAGCCTGCCGAGACCCACTTCACGCTCCGCGTCGCGCCGGCGCCGGCGGACGCGAAGAAGGCGGACGCGTTCGACTTCCCGTGCCCGAAAGTCCTGGCGGTTCTGCCGGCCGACTGGCTGTGCGCCAGCCTGGTCACATGGCAGCAAGTGCCCGCCGACGGGAACCAGGCAGCCCCGTGGTACGATGAGCACTTCCAGGCGTCGTTCCAGACATCGCTGGCCGACATCTCGGCGGGCCGGAAGAACTATGCCGCCCATCTGGCCGACCGGCCGGCTACCTACGCCAAGGCGTATGTCCGCCACGGGCGCCCCGAGCATCTGCTCGCCGCCTTGAAGGCCGGCGAGCATTACGTCCAACACCTGGGCGCGAACGGCTACCACGATATCCGCCCGAGGCCGCATCGGATGTACACGTTCGTGGAGGGCTCGGCGCTGCTGTATCTGCTGACGGGCGAGCCGCGGTTCCGCGAAGCCGCAGAGCGCGCGGCGCGCGTGTGGGCGAAGTACCGCGAGGGAGAGTACAGCAAGTACGACTTCTGGGACGAACGCGAGCACGGCCTCGGCATGCTGGCCGCCGTCCACATGTACGAACTGACGGGCGACGCCACGTGGCGTGACCGCGCCCGCCGGTTCTTCGAGTTGGCCCTGGCGCTGCAGACCCACCCCGCCGACGGCCGCCCGCCGGATGGGGCGTGGGTCCACTCGGCCAAGAGCCACGGCGAAGGCAGCGGCTGGCTCAGCAGCCCCTGGATGAGCACGTTCCTCGCCGACCCCATCTGGAAATACTGGATGCTCACCGGGGACCAACGCGCCGCGGCGTCCCTCCTGATGTACGCGAAATTTGTGCGCGACCACGCCATTGGCTCTAAAGGCGTGTACGACCTGGCCAACTCGCCTGGCCGCGGCGACAGCACCCGCCCGTCGGTCAAACACAACCTGGCCGGTGCCGGTCTGCTGGCCTTCGGCTATTACCTGTCCGGCGGCGACAAGAGTTTCCTCAAGAAGGTTGACGCACTGTGGCCGGCGATTCTGAAGGACGACGCGAACGAGCCGGCGTACAACTTCGCCCGGCAGTTTCGCGCCAGCTCGACCCTGGTGTGGCTGCTGGCCGGCGCGGGAGGTCCGCGATGAGGGCGGCGACCGCTGCACTGATGCTGCTGACATTGGCCGCTCCGCTCCACGCCCAGGCGCCGTCCAAGGTCTCGTTCAAGGAGGTCCCGCTCACCCACGTGCTCTCCGGCTTCGTGCAGGGCAGCCTCCGCGTCAGCCCCGACTACCGCCACGCCGCATACGTGGCCGAGCGGAAGGGCAAGTGCCTCGCCGTGGCCGACGGCAAGGAAAGCCGCGAGTACGAGTTGATCGACGCGAGTACCCTCCGCTTGGGCCCGGACGGTCAAGTGGCGTTCTCCGCACGACGTGGCGGGAAGGACATCGCCGTCCTTGGTCGGCAGGAGACCGTCGTCGACGGCCGCGTCGATCCGTACAACTTCGTGCTCAGCCCCGACGGGATGCGCCTCGCGTGCAAGGTGCAGCGCGGGGCCAAGGCGCTGGTCGTCCTCGACGGCGTCGAGGGCAAGATCTACGACGGCGTCTGGGAACTGGTCTTCAGCCCGGCCGGCCCCCGGTTGGTCTACGTTGCGTGGCGCGGGACCCGGTGCCTGATGGTCGTCAACACCGAAGAGCAGCCGGCGTTCGACCGGACGTGGGCGCCGACGTTCAGCCCCGACGGCAAACGGCTGGCATACCTCGCCCGCCGCGGCGAGAAGCAACTGGTCATGGTCGATGCCAAGCCCGGCGTCGAGTACGACCGCATCGGCGAGGGGACCGTTCGCTTCAGCGCCGACGGCAAGCGGGTGGGATACGCCGCCCGGCACGGCAAGAAGCATCGCATCGTCATCGACGGTCGGGAAGGCCCCGAGTACGACTGGATCGGCCAGGAGGGCCCGGTGTTCAGCCCGGACGGACGCTGCCTCGCCTACCGGGCCGGACGCGCCCGGCAACAGTTCGTCGTCGTCGACGGCAAGGAGGGCAAGCCGTACCGGCTCGTCGGTCGGCCTCAGTTCCTGGCGGAGGGCAACCGCGTGATGTACTGGGTCTTCCTCGCCCACAACCGGCGGATGGTCGTCATCGGCGACGTCGAAGGCAAAGTCTACGACGGCGTCGACCGCTTCAGCATGCGCGGCAGCCCGGACGGCAAGCACGTCGCCTACCGCGCCTGGAAGGGAGGCAAATCGGTGCTCGTCGTCGACGGCAAGGAACGCCATCCGTGCGACGGCCTCCAGCGCGGCTCGCTGCTGTTCAGCCCGGACGGCGCGCACTTGGCGTGGATCCTGTATCGCCCCGGCGCGCGGCGGGTCGTCCTGGACGGCGTGCCGGGCAAGCCCTACGCGCTGCCCATGCACCTCGCCTTCAGCCCGGACGGCCGCCACCTCGCGTACTGGGCGCTCGGCAAGGGCTGGTGGATCGTCGTCGACGGCGTCGAGTGCAAGTCCTACGGCTACGACCGACGCGCCGCGATTGTCTTCGACGGCCCGAGGTCCTTCTACACCCTCGCCAGCAAGACCGTCCCCGGCCGCGGTGCACAGATCGTTCGCATCGAGGCCCAAATCACCGCACGGACCACTGCTCACAGCTTGCCCGCCGACTCGCCGGGCGTGGCCTTGGCGCGGTCCGGGGCCGCGGCGAAGGCGAGCCCGCCGGCCACCGATCACTGACCGCCGGCCGCTAAACTGGTTTGGGCGCCCAACCGTATTCTCGGGGTGGTGACGGCGTGCTCCTTTCCGCGCTCGTTCCAGGGAAACTCGATCCTCAAGGTCGCGACAAGGTCGTCAGCCAGAGGGATTGACTCACCACCGAGACCACAGAGACCACGAAGAGTCGGTCCTCAGTCGCCCGACCGTCCTCTTCCGGCCCTTTGGCGCCGCGTGGTCAAATCTGCCTTCCGGCTGCAACTCCCAAGCCTACTCCCAAAAGCGATCCCCTTCAACCGGGACCTCACGCTCGAAAACAAATAGTGAAGTAAGTGAGATTTCACCGCAGAGATCACGGAAATCGCAGAGAACTCCCGAGGGATCAAGAGCTGACGACTTTGTGTCCAATGGCCCCCGGCCCCCGGCCGCCACCGGCTCGCCCGACCATAAGAGACATAAGCCATTGTCTCTGCGGCCTCTGCCGGACACGGAACACCGTGTCCGCG
>CAZDHT010000109.1:0-15320 GCA_964505325.1 uncultured Planctomycetota bacterium
TTAATCCTCGTCCGCAAACGGCCGAGGTCAATGCCCTCGGCTACAAATGACCCGGGTTCCGCCCCTTCAGGGGCTGTAGTAGGGGCGGTTCGCGAACCGCCCCTACAGTGGCAAGCGAGAATTGAATGACCCTGCCGATCACCGCTGTCACCGAGCGGGGCTCGATACGCTGAACTCGGGAGTAAGGGGACAGTCAACTCGTTTTTCTCCGGTTCTTTCTGGGGCGGCCGCGGTTTCTGCGGCAGTTTCGGGGGAGCAGTACCCAGTTATCGCCTTCGTCGCCGCCGCCTGTGTCCCGCCACCTCACCCGGATAATTCACCACAGAGATCGCAGAGACCGCAGAGGCACTTCCAAGAAAGCACTTACAGCTATATTCGGGCGTTGCTGGAACGCGCAAGCTGCGTAACACTTCAGCCATTTGAAGTGTTACCAGGGTGCAGCAACGCCAGCGAGTAACGCGACTCTCGCGTAAGCTGCTGTGGCGTTGCATGTCATTCTCTCTGCGTGCTCCGCGTTCTCTGCGGTGAGTGACACATTCGGGCTATGGAGAGTATACCACAAGAAACGCCCGCATGTACACCCCATGCACGCCCGTCACCGAGCGGGAGTCGACGCACTAGGCCTGGCGGTGTTCGCCCACGGGCAGGCTTCGCCGTGGTCGTGCACGGGCAAGATGCCCGTGGCACCTCAAGAGCTGCCCGAACAAGCGCTTCGACAGCCCGGACTGGAAATATCCACTCGGCAACTGCGGCAACTGCGGTTCAAGAAGGCCCGTCGGGAGTCGCTGCAAAAAGGACGTGAATCCTGGTGTCGAATCCGTTAGGATTAGCGAAGCGGAGCGATTGACACGGACCCCGGCTTTCGCATGTGGAAGGAGGTCGATATGTACCGGAAGGGTTGTTGGGGCTTTTGTGCTCTGCTGATCACCCTGACGTTGCTTGCCGGCCCGGCGGTGGCGGCGCAGGAGGCGCGCCCGCAGCTTGTTCCCGGAGCGGTCTGCTCGGCGACGTTCACCCCGGCGGGCGCCAAGGGTACGTTCCCGGGAACGTTCAGCTATGACCGCAGGAAGGGCGAGTACACGGCGGACCTTTCCGCCATTCCCGCCGGCGCAACGATCTTCCGCGCCGAGCTGATACTGAACGGTTTGGCGCGGTTCCAGCGGCCCAGCACCAAGCCGACCACGGTCTACGTCGTCGGCCAGCAGGACAAACCATTCAAGCTCGTGGGGCCGTGGTACCGCAGCCTCGATGCGCTCGAGGCGGTGCAGATGGCGCACAGGGGCGGCGGGCCGCTCAAGATTAAGGCAGAGGTCACACTGAGGGGCCTCAACAGTCTGGAGGTCTCGTACCTCGGCGGCAAGGCCAAGGCCGAGAACATCCCCACGGTCACGAACGTCAAGGTCATCCACCGCCGGGGCCAGTCGCTCATCACGTTCACCGAGCCGCCGCTGGAGGAATTCCCCGAGTTCGCCAACGGCGCGGACGTCGCCGCGTTCAAGAAAACATTCCTGAAGGAGCATCCGGGCATCGCGTTCCGCATCTGGCGCGGGCCGAAGAAGATCACGCCCGAGACCATCGCCGAGGCGACGCTGGTCGGCCGCACCGGCTTCTTCTCCGCGTGGAACTCGACCTATCACCAGTACGGCACAGGCAAGGCGAAGCCCGTCCGGTATCACGTCACTGACGGCGGCGACCCGGTGCCATGGGGCACGGGCATCTACGCCCATAACCCGGCGGAGAAGGGGGTGGCGTACTACGCGGTCACCGTCGCCGTCCAAGGCGAGGAAGACCTCGCCAACCTGACGGACGCCAACACGTCCGGCCCGGTGGATGAGGTCGTCGGCCTCGGCGAGCCGATCCTCCAGTGGATCGAGAGGCCCAAGAGTTGGTCGTACCGCCGCGGCCCGCTGACACGCCTGATCTACACGCGGTGGGAGTCGTGGCCGCATTCGTCGTTCCCCAACAACCCCATCGACTACCTGGTGGCGATGGGCGACGCGCCGAAGCCGGCGGGGCCGGTGCGGGAGTCGCAGTACCGCGCGTTCCGTGTGGACCCGGCGCCTGTCGGCCTGCATCTCCACTGCTGGGGCGGCAGCCTCAACGGCGGATACGGCTGGTGGTACAACGCGCACGTTGGCGGCGTCCTGATCGCGTCCAACCAGATCCCCTACGACTGGTGGACCGGCTACCACGAGTCGCGCGGCACGTGCAAGACGTACGGCGACGGCCACGTTCATCCGTTCACGATGAACCGGATGTTCGGCTTCCTCGACTGGGCGACGAAGCAATGGAAGGAAGCACCGGCGAGCATCCGGAAGGACTGGCGGAAGCTCGACCTCAGCCGCGTCTACACTGCGGGCAGCTCGATGGGCGGATCGGGCGCACCGATGTTCGCCATCCGCTACGGCGACCGCATCGCGTGGTGCATCGCGTGGGTCGGCGTCCACATCCCGCACATGAGCCCGCAGTTCGCCGGCTCCTACCGCGGCAACTACGGCCCGGAAAAAGCTGCCAACACTATGCCCGACGGAGTGACGAAAGCGTGGGACTACTTCAACGACGTGTGGTGGATGAAGAACAACATCGAGAAGGACACCGGCCTGATCTTCGCGTCGAACGGCAAGAGCGACGGCGCCATCGGCTGGCCGCAGGCGTACAAGTTTGCCCGGACGCTCCAGGAGACCCGCCGGCCGCACATCTACAACTGGGGCCCGGGCGGCCACGGCACGCGGACCCTCTTCGGCTCGAACGTCCCCATCGACGCGCGGACGGACCAGTCGCTGCCCGCGTTCACCAACTGCTCGCTGGACAGCGACATCGGCACCGGCCGGATGAAGACGAAGGAAGAGGCGCAGGCCGAGCGCGAGAAGATCGCCGCCGAACTCAAGGAGGCCGGGAAGCCGGTCCCCAAGCGGATTCCCGTCCTGCCCACCGACGGCGACCCCAGCGGCGCCTACAACGCGTATCTCCGCTGGAAGACGAACGACATCGTCGACGAGGAGGGGGTGTGGGAAATGACGGTGTACCTGGTTGCCAACGCGCCGAAAGATGAGTGCACGGTGGACCTGACGCCGCGGCGGCTACAGAAGTTCAGCGTCAAGCCGGGGCGGAAGTTCCAGTGGACCAATACGTCGGTGAAGGAGAGCAAGGAACTTCAATCCGGCGCGGTCGTGGCGGACAAATGGGGCCTGGTGACGCTGGAGAAAGTCGTGGTGACGAAGGGCGCCAACCGTGTCCGGCTGACACCGGCGGAGTGAGGGCATGGATCTCGACACGACACCCCGGACGGCATGTGTGGCGGGCGGGAAGTCCTTGCTGGTCCTCGTCTTTCTGGTCGTCCTTCCGCCCATCGTGCGCGCCGACTGGCCGACGTACCAGCACGACGCCGCCCGAAGCGGCGTCACGAAGGAATCACTCACATTCCCGCTGACTAAGAGGTGGGTCTACCGGCCGGCGCAGCCGCCGCGCCCCGCCTGGCCGCGCCCGATCCGCGAGTTCAACCGGATGGACTTCGACTACGCCCCGCAGCCGGTGATCGCCGGTGGCCGCGTGTTCTTCGGCTCCTCCGCCGACGACACGGTCCGCGCCCTCGATGCTGCCACCGGCGAGGTCAAATGGCGCTTCACCACAGGCGGGCCGATTCGGTTCGCGCCTCAGATCGCGACCGGCCGTGCGTACGTGACGTCCGACGACGGTTGCCTCTACTGCCTGGACGCCGCCACGGGCAAGGAGGTCTGGAAGTTCCGCGGAGCTCTCAAGGATGACCAGGTTCTCGGTAACGGCAGGATGATCTCGCGGTGGCCGTGCCGGAGCGGGGCGCTGGTCGACGGCGGCGTTGTGTACGTCACCGCGGGGATGTGGCCGAATGACGGCGTGTTCGTATACGCGCTCGACGCAGCGACGGGTGAGCAACTGTGGTGCAACGACACGAGCGGCCAACTCTACGCGCGCCTCCCGCATAATGCCGCCGGCTTCTCGGGCGTGACGCCGCAAGGCTATCTGCTGGCCGGCAAGGACGTGCTGCTGGTGCCCACCGGACGGAGCGTGCCGGCGGGGTTCGACCGGCGCACCGGCCGGCTCCTCTACTACGACCCACAAGGTGCGGAATACGCGACCCAGTACAACGGGGGCACGTGGTGTGCGATCTCCGGTAACGTCTACTTCAACAATTCGTCTTCCCGCGGCGCCCACATCGGTGTGGTCGCCTACTCGCTCGCCACGGGCAAGCAGCGCGGGAGGGGCAGCCGGGGCACACGCCGCCTCATCACCAGCGACCAGTGGTCGGTGTATTGGACCGGAAGACAACTGGTGGGTCGCGTCGACAGGGGCAAGACCTGGAAGGCTCCGCAGCAGGACGCCCACATCATGGCCATCGCGGGCGA
The DNA here is from genome assembly GCA_964505325.1 of uncultured Planctomycetota bacterium. Taxonomy (GTDB): domain Bacteria; phylum Planctomycetota; class PUPC01; order PUPC01; family PUPC01; genus CAZDHT01. Next base: position 4,383 of record CAZDHT010000109.1, read on the forward strand.
CGCCTTGCTGGTCGGCACGACCGGAGCGATCCGGGCACTGAACGCCGGCAGCGGCAAAGAAATCTGGCGAGCGTCCGTGGAAGGCGAAGCTCGGGGCGTTGCCGTCGCCGACGGGCGGCTTGTCGTGACGAGCAGCACCGGCGCCGTCCACTGCTTCAGTCCCGGCAAAGGTGGCACCGCGAAGACGGTGACGGCCCCGCGCATCATCGACCGCATTTCGAGGAACATCCCCGCGCTGAACGGGATTCTCGGCGCGCTGAAAAAATCGCGTACCAGCCGCGGTTACGCCCTCGTAGTGGGCGAGCCGGACGCGCAGCTCGCAGAGCAACTGGCGGCACGGTCTGAGCTGTATGTCTTGGGCCTCCTCACCGACCGGTCGCGGGTCGATGCCGTGCGGGAGCTCCTGCTCAACGCGACCGCCGCGTACGGCTCTCGGGTCGCCGTGCAACACCTGGCCGACGGCTCGCGCCTGCCCCATCCCCCCTACTTCGCCAACCTCATTGTTGTGTGCAAAGACCGGAAGGTCCCGCCCGCCAAAGAGCTGTACCGAGTCCTCCGCCCGTGCGGCGGCGTGATGTGTTTTCCCGGTGTCAAAGCGGATGAGGCGAAGGCGCTTCTCGAGGGCGCCGGGATCCCAGAGGCAGAGATCAGCGAGACGAGCGGAATGCTCACTGTCACGCGCGGGAAGCTGCCGGGTGCATTCGATTGGGACTCCAGGGAAAGGCTGGACACCCGGGTGAAGGGGCCGCTGAGGTTGAGCTGGTTCGGCGGGCCTGACGTGGCGTTCAAGACTGAGAATTCGGTCCCGCTGGCCGCCGAAGGACGGATCTTCCTGGTGGGCGCGAACCACGTCGTGGCCGTCGACGCCTACAACGGCACCACATTGTGGTCGCGCCACGTTTCGTGGGACCACAACACCGGCATCGTCAGGCCAATCCCGAGGGACGGCACGATGTATCACTTCGGCGGCCTGGCGGCGGACGCCAGTTCCGTCTACGTACACATGAAGAACGGTCTTTCGATCGAGTTTGGTGCCGCGACCGGCGCACTGAAGAAGTACTACGGCCTGCGCTACTCGTCTCAGGCGATTTCGCTCAAGACGGCGCAGACGTTCAGACTCGAGGTGGACGCCAAGCACTCCGGGGCCGTGACGGTCGCCAAGACCCAGGACGGTCTCGAGCTGAAGCTGGTCACCACCGATCCGAAGGTCTGCCATCCGATAGTAAAGAACCTCTACACCCGCCAGGCTTTCTGGGAGAACGGCGACTACTGGGATTTGTTCTTCGACTTCCGTCCTCGGGACCGGCGCTTTGGCTTCTACGGGCCGGGGGCGTTCCACGTGGTCGTCGTTCCAGCGGCAGACAGTGCCGCCGCCTACCCCGGGGCCGGTCCGAAGCACCCGGCCATGTCCGTCAGCGGCGCCAAGTCCGACACCGGCACGGAGGCGGTCCTGCGCATCCCCTGGACCGAAATCGAAGAGGTCGCCGGGGCCCGGGCCAGGGACTTCGGGTTCGGCGTGATGCTCTCGTCGTTCGACGGTGGCAAGCCGAAGAAGACCGACCGCGCGTACCGGTTCGCCGACCTCAACGCCTATGGGGTCAACAACGGATGGGCGACGTTAGTGCTCGACGGAGAAGCCGGCGCGATCGAGCCGCCGGGGGCGTTCAACGCCGTGGCCCGTCCCGACGAGAAGCTGTCGCCGCAGGTGCTGCGGGGCCGGCGGCCGTGGCACGGCGCCCGCCCGCGACGCGGGCCCAAGGCCGGCCGCCGCCATCCGCTCACCGGCGATCGACTGCCCTCGACGTACGCGCGCTCCCACGGCTGCGGCGGATTCATCGGCTCCGCCACCGCGGATTTCTTCCGCTCGGGGGTGGTGGGCATCTACGACTTCGCAGATGACAGCGGCGTCCGGAACTTCGGCGGCGCCCGCACCGGCTGTGGGATCGGCGCGATGCCCGCACTGGGCGTGCTGTTCGCCGACTGCACGGTGAGCCACTGCGTGTGCGGCTACAACATCAAATGCATGCTGGCCCTCACGCCCGCCGCCCGGCGGAGCAACGAAGACTGGGCCCTGTTCCCGGCGGGCCCGCTCGAGAGCCTCGTGCGGAGCGCCGCGCTCAACTTCGGGGCTCCCGGCGACCGGCGGCAGGACGCCGAGCTCGTGTGGCTCGCGTTCCCCAGGCCCCTGAGCAAGCTCACCTTGCGCGTTCCGATGCGCACCGAGGTCGCCGACGGCCCCGGCACCTACCGGTTCAACTCCGATCGCGTCCAGGTTGCCAACACCACCCGCCCGTGGATCTACGCGTCGGGTTATCGCGGGCTCGAACGCGCCGAACTGAGCCTCGACCCGCTTCGGCCCGCCATTTCGCTGCCGGCCGTCCGGGCACCGAAGATCGACGGCGCCCTGGACGATGCCTGCTGGGACGGCCGAGAACACCTGCCCTTCGGCATCGGAAACGTGAAGGACCGCGTCTTCCTGCGCCACGACGCACAGCACCTCTACGTCGCCTACCGGAGCCCCACGTCGCTCGGCCGTGACGGCGAACCGAGGCGATGGAACAAGAGGACGCGGGGCAGCGACGCCAAGGTCTGGTACGACGATTCGTGCGAGGTGTTCCTCTCCGACGCGAACAAGAAGGCCTACGTGCATCTGGGCGTGGCGGCATCGGGAGCCCGCTACGACGGCTGCTGCACGTACCCGAGAAACCGGCGTGACGTGGGCGTGAAGTGGACCGGCACGTGGGAGAGCGCGGTCGTCGCCGACGACAAGGCGCTTGTGATCGAGATCGCGGTCCCGTGGAAGACGCTCGCCGATGCGGGCGTCGGCCGGGACCGGCTGCGGATCAACGTCAAGGCTGGCGGGCAACTGCTGCGAGACCTCGGCATCCGCAAGTACGAAAGGCAGGTGAGAACGTTCGTGCCGGTGAGCCTGGGCGCGCCGAAGTCGCCCGGGAGGCGGCGTTACACCGTTCGGCTCCACTTCGCCGAGCCCGATGACGTGCAGCCGGGCGAGCGCGTCTTCGACGTCAAGCTGCAGGGCAAGGTCATCCTGAAGGACTTCGACGTCGTGAAAGAGGCGGGCGGCCGCCGCCGCGCCCTGGTGAAGGAGTTCAAGGGAATCGAGGCGGGCAACACGATGACGCTCGAGATGGCCGCCCGGGCGAAGGACGTAACCGCCCGCACCGTGCCGATTATCAGCGCGTTGGAGATGCTCGCGGAAGCGCCCTGAAGAGGTCGCCCGCGCAGGCAGAGCGCACCACGCGCGGGCGACCGGCCCCTATCCTCTCACAGCTTCTTCAGGCGTTCCTGGGCGTTGCGGTTGTAGTGCTGGAACCGCGGCTGCCACTTCTTGTTGACCATCTCTTCGTAGAGCTTCCGGGCTTCGTCCTTCCGGCCCATCTGCCGCAGCAGTTCCGCCCGGTGCCAGATCCAGTCGCCGTTGGTCGGCTCCACCTCGTAGGCCCTGGCATACCACCCCTGGCCCGCCTCGCGGTCGCCTTGGCTGACATACCACGCCCCCACCTGGTAGTACGACTGGCCGTCCTTGGGCTTCTCGTCGATGATGGTCGAGAGCACCCGCCAGGCGGTCGCGTTGTCATCCGCCGTGCGGTGCAGCGAGGCAAGCTGTTGATACAACTGCGTGTTGCCCGCATCGACCTGCTTCCACATCCGCCAGACCCCGGCGGCCCGTTCCACCGCCTCGTGCAGCTCGCGCTTCGCCTGATGTGATCCGGGCGTGGCCTTGACGGCGCTCGCGCACTGCCCGACCCGGCCGGTCAACTGACTCCACAGCCACTGGTACCGCTGCCGGAACAGGTAGACGTTGATCCGCTTCGGCATATAGGGTTTCTCCGCCTCGATGGCCCGCAGCTCATAGTCCACCGCCAGCTTCGGCTTGTTGACCTGTTGGGCCAGGCGTGCGGCCGACGCCAGCAGCGCCGGGGACGGCTCAATCGCCGCCTTCTTCAGCGCGGCGAAGATCTCCTCGTAGGCCTTCCACGCCTCCGCCCGCAGGCCCATCGCCCACTGAGATTGAGCCAGCGCCAGCTTCCAGGTCAGCGGCAGCTCCTTGCCCATCAGCTCGCGGGCGCGGTCGATCGCGACCGACGCGAGATCCTTCTCGCCGTGCGGATGGGCGAACTCGGCGAACCGCAACAGCGCCCCGACGTCCTTGCTCTTCATCGCCAGCCGGAACCACTGGTTGACCACGCCGTGCCATCGCTTGCTCGACTTCTTGAGGGCCGTGGCCATCGGCGAAGACACGGGGACCTCCCAGCCCTTTTCGGTCATCTCCTTGTGGAAGTCCTCGAAGGCCCGAGCGATCTTGTCCGTCTGACCGTGCTGAGCGGCGCTGGACAACGCCACGAACCGCCAGCGCGGCAGACGCGCCAGCTCGAGCCAGACATCCTCGTTCCCCCCGCAGTAGATGGCCGCCGCGTAGAGCAGCGGCGACTCGGGGTATTCCCTCATGAGCCGCCGCGCGACTTTCGCTCGGTCGGCGCCGCCGTAGTGAGTCACGGAATAGGCCGTCAGGTGCCCGACGAACGTGCCGCGGTTCTCCTCGGCTGCCGCCGCCTCCTTCATCTTGCCGGTGTCGCCCAGGCCCCGCCAGTACTGCATCAGTGGATACCCGGGCAGCTCGAACTCCTTGCTGTTCCAGTCCGAATAGGCATAGCCGGTCGACCCGATGAGGGTCATGTCGCCGGCGGGCACCTTCGTCTGCCCGGCCTTGAGCCGCTCTTGCAGCGCAGCCCACAACGTCTGATAGGCCTGGTGCACGTGACCCCACGGATACTGCCAGCCGAAGTCCTGGATCTGCGCCAGGGTGAGGTGCCGCCGCAGGCGGGTCCGCTCGGCCAGCTTCGCCGGGTCGTCGCCGAGCTCCTTGAGCAGCGCCCCGTAGTGGGTCGGCCGTCGCAGCGGCATGTCCAGCACCACGATGTTCTTCAGCTTCGGCACGAACGGATCGAGCCGCGGCTCGGGGAGATCGACCCGGTAGCTGAAGGCCAAGGCGCTCTGATCGCCCGCGGACCACGTTCCTTCCGCTTTGCCGTCCTTGTATGTGTAGGTGCAGGTCAGCTTGGTCGTGCCGTCGACGGCCCACGTCTGCCCGCGCAGGAAGCCGCGGGCGTCGAACGTGACGAAGATCTCCAGCTTCGGGCGCTTCGCCTTTGCTGCCTTCCGGGGCGGGAGGGGGCTCAGGCGAATGGTGGTGTTTTCCCCGTTAACCGTTTCAAGGGCGACATTGAACACGCGGGCGAGCTCTTCCGGAGGCGGCATCAGGTGCGGCACGAGGCCCCGGATGCCGGCCAGGCGGCGCCCGGCCGCTCGCCGCGCCGCCAGCCCGAGCTCGGGGTAGACGTGGTACAGCGAAGTCCCGTCGCACACGAAGTCCTCGCGAAGGTACATCGACGAGGTCGTCGACCAGGCGAAGCGGTCCTCTCTTCCGGCCCATAGCTTGAACAGCACATCGCCTTTCTTGTTCACGTACTTGATCAGCATGTTGGGCGTCCGCCGGCGCGCCGCGGTGATCCGCTCCGCGGCCGCGGCCTCCACCCGGCCCCGCGGTTCCTTGCCGAACGCGGCCAGCACCAGCTCGGCGACATCGCCCCACGTGCTCTCGAGCGCCGGGGCGTAGCGGGTCAGGTCGACCATCGCCCGCGAGCCCGTCCACGCCTGGCACTGCGGCTGCTGAAACTCCCATCGCGTCGGCAGGACGCTCCAGCCCTGATAGGACCAGAAGACGCCGGTGTTCTCGGCCAGCGCCGAGAGCTTGGGCAGCCGCTCGACGAGCCGGTCCAGCGCGGCCAGGACCTTGTCGCGTCGCTTACCGGGCCTCATCGCCCGGAGCTTCTCGCGGAGCGGGAGCAGGCGGTCCACCGCGAGCGTCGTCAGCGTCCCGGGCACGGCCCCCACCGCGTGGGCATAGCCCCGGAGCAGCAGCGGCGCGGCAGGGAGGTCCTCCTCCAGTTCGGGCAGTTGCGCCGTGTCCAGCAGCGCGTCTCGGTCGCGCGCAAGTACCATCATCGGCAAGTAAGCCTCGGCAAGCTCGTCACCGGCAACGATGGCGCGGCCGGCCCCCCGGTCATCCCAATCGCCGTAGCCCCAGTGGCCGTAGCGGCGGTTGTAGCTCCGAATGCGTTCGCGATCCTGGAACCAGCGCCCGATGCGAGCCTTCTCAAATACGTGAGCGTGTTGCCGTTTGAGCAGCTCGCCGCCCAGGGGCCGGAAGTAATCAACGGTCAGTTCGGAATACGTGGCGAGCAGATCCTCGGGCATGGGCGCGGCCGGCGGCGGTTTCAGGCGCAGCGCGGGCCCCCACGTGCCCGGTCTAATTGCCGTCCTGATGAACTCTCTGGAGAGCGCCTGGCCGTCCGCCAGCAAAAACGAGCCCGCCATAGAATACGAATTGTCGAAGAGGTAGCCGAGCGCCGGGATGTCGCCGATGATGGCCAGCTTGAGCCGCCTTTCCCGGCCGCTCGCCCAGTGAATCGCGTGGTGCTTGTAGTACAGGCCGTCCGTGCCCAGCAGAAGGCCGCCGCCGCCAATGCGGGCCGCATCGCCAGAGCCAGAGCGCAGGAAGCCGCCGAAGGGAGCGTTGGGGTCCAGCGGCGGAAACATGAAGCCCGACTGGCGACCGTCACGGCTCCAGGGCAGCGACTGGAACGGCATCAGCTCCTCTCCCTTCGACTTCTGCTCTGCTCTCCAGAGGACGCCCCCAGCGACCAGCGGTCCCATCCCCAGGATCGGCCGCACCGATGTCTCGCTCTCCTCGACCGGTGTCGGCAGGAGCGGCGCGATCGAGCCGTACCCCGCCACCGGCAGCCGGCCCGACAGCAGGGCCTGAAGGCGGAACCGCTCCGTCCGCCGCCGGTGGTGCTGGTATGGATAGTAGCCGTACAGCGGCACCTGTACCCGGAACTGCACGCTGTCCACGATCTCCTCGACCGTCTTCGGATGCCCGGGCGTGCCCTTGACGGCCCGCTCCGGCTCGCGCCACGGCTGATGTTCGAGCGGCTCGCGGACGACCCGGATCTTCTTCGGAGCCGGGTAGAGCTGCCAGTGATCCCTGCGGCCCATCTCGACCTTCCACTTCTTGTAGTCCGCCTCGTTCTCCAGCACGATCAGGCTGGTGAAGGGCGTGACCACGTAATACTCCTTGGCGAGCTTGATGATCTCGCTCTTGTGCTCGGCGGCGCTCTGCCGCAACAGGTGGTTGATGCGGGCGGAGGCCCACAGCCTCGGCGTGTATGCGGCGCCCGGCGCGGCCGCGATCAGGTCGTACTCCTTCTCGAATCTCTTCTGGCCGACGCGGCCGGTCAGCTTCATCCGGGCCGGCGGCTCCCGGTCCGTCCGGGCGAGGACGGTCAGCACCTCGCCGTCCGACACGGTGCCGGTGCTTGGGTACGCCTCGAGCTTCATCTCTTTTCCGCTGTCGTCGGCGAACGCGATGTTGATGTCGACCAGCCGCGGCGTGTTCAGCGCCGCGATCAGGTCGAAGATGCGCCAACGGATGTCCTCGCTGGGGTTGACCGTGGTGAACAGCCCGTTGGTCGCATCGGCCGCCGCCTGGAGAAAGCGGGCATCGACTTTCTTGCCGATGCCCAAGCCGATGAAGACGCAGCTCTTGTGCAGCCGGCCGGCCAGACGTTCCGTCTCGGTGATGCCGTCGGTGGCTACGCCGTCGCCGAGGTACGCGACGTAGGGATTGTCGGCGCCGGACTTGTCGATCAGGTCGGACACCGCCTTGAGCGCCGCCTCTACGTTGGTGGCGCCCATCCGCTCGTCAACGCCGGCAAACGCGACGGCGTCGGCGCCGCGCGCGTCCCGCACGCTCATCAGCTCCTCGCGCCACACGCGCGCCTGCGTGTCCAGGTTGATCAGCGCAAACGAGTCCTCGTCGTCCGCTTCCTCCAGCAGGCGCTCGATGACGTAGGCCTGGGCCTTCACGTCGACGCTCGACCGCGAAGCGGAGACGTCGTTGATGATGAACCACTGGCGCGGCTTGGTCTCGACAGCGGCGTCCAGTCGCGGCTGGAGTCGTGCGAACAGGAACCGACTGCCGTTCTGCCGGAACGTGGCGAAGGGCAGCCCGGGGCCGTCGCCGTCCTCCGGCACCAGGTGCAGGAGAAAGTCCTGGTTCGGCGGCACGTCGTGCGCCTCGTACGATATGTCGAGGTCGTGGCCGTCGATGTCGGTCTTGACGTCGTGGGTGCTGGACAGCGCCTTCGCCCTGCCTGCGGCGTTCTTGACGCGGACCCGGATCGACAGTTTCCCCGCCTTGTCGTTGGTGTGCTCCATCGGGAACCAGTAGCGCAGCGTGCCGTAGAGCTGCGGAAGGGTCTGCGTGTAGCTGAGGACGATGCGCTTCTCCTGCCGCCCGAACAGCGGAAACACTCGCATCTTGAAGACGTTTCCCTCCATCATCTCGAGCAGCGCCGGGTCGCGACGGCGATAGACGATGGACTCGTACACCTGGCGGCCGTACTGCCGCTCGACCATCCCGCCCTCGTTGAGCACCCCGTTCACGTACATCGCGAGCCGGCTCAGCGAGGCGTCCGGCGGCAGCGGGAAGTAGAACGTCCCCTCGATCTGCCAGTTCAGATGATTGAAGAACGTCTGGTCGATGGTGGTGCGGGCGATGCCGTTCTCGATCACCACGTCGATGTGGTACCGGCGCAACTCGAGGCGGACCGGCTGCCCCCACGGATCGACGGCGACCAGTTCGCCGCTCGAATGCGTCTCGGTCTCGAACAGGTCCTTGCTCTCGAGGAGGTCTCGGGCCCAGTTGACCAGGTACGTGAAGCGCGGGGCGCGTTCGCGCGAAGGCGGTCCGGTCTTGAGGGCCGTGGCCTGCTGGCCGGCGCGGACCTCGAACCGGCCGCTGGAGTTGCTCACGTTCACACGGCCCTGGGCGACCGCCACGAACGTGGACCCGGCCGTGGCGGCGACGGTGAACGTCGTGCCGTGCGCCTCGGCCCGTGCACGCGGCGTCTCGACCACGAACGGCTCGTCCGAGCGCGCCACGAACAGCAGAATCTGACCCTGCTCCAGAATCAGGTGACGTTTGCCGGCAACGGTGTACTTCGGCTTGCCCTTCGGATAAAGGACGGTCCCGTCGGCCAGGCTGAACTTCGACGGGCCGCGCGGCCTCAGACCGAACTCCTTCGTCGGCCGGTAAGGAAGGAACAACAGCGTCCCCACCAGGAAGATGACGAGTGCGGCGGCGGCAACCCGCAACCAGAGCGCAAACGGCCGATTCATAATGACCCTCCCGCGACCGGCAACGGCCGCCCGTTCGAATTGAGATTCGAGCTGCCTGAGCAGGCGCTCCTTCTGCCGCGCACCCATCCTGGGCGGGCCCTGGGCGTGGCGGAGCAACTGCGACAGGTTCTCGTCGAAAACGTCCTTCTCTGTTTCGTCCGACATCACACGCCTCCGAGTTCCTCGAGGTGGGGCATCGTCCCGGCGAGGGTCGCGAAGGTCTGCTTGAACGCCTTGCGCGCGCGCTTCAGCAGCCCCTTGATCGCGTCCGTCGTCGACTCGCTTTCATCCGCGATCTGTTTCAATGACTTGTCCTCCATGTATTTCGCCTGGAGGACGGAGCGATACGTCTCCGGCAGGTTGGCCAGGGTCATGCCGACGAGGCCCCGCGTCTCGCGGGCCTCCACCACGTCCGGTCCCAGCGGCGCGCGGTCCAGGTTGGCGTAGACGCGCTGGAGCGAATTGTCCACGGAATCCCACAGCGCGGCGAGCGGCTGGTGCCCGCGCTGCCGGAGCGCGTCGCGGATGCAATTTCGGGAGAGCGTACAGAGCCAGGCGATCATGGGGCCGCGTTCCGGGTCGAACCTGCCGAGCTGCTGGAGGGCGCGGGTGAAGGTCTCCTGGGTCACCTCGGAGGCGAGGTCCGGGTCCCGCCCCACGCGGTAGAAGGCGAAGCCATAGACCGCGTCGGCATGGAGATCGACCCACCGTGCGAGCGCGTGCTTGTCGCGGCGGCGCATCCGCCGCGCCAGTTCCGCGTCCGACTCCGTCCGTTTTGGTCGTGGCAAGGGAGGCCTCCGCTCTGTGGGATCCCGTCTGTCGGATCGGGCGCTTCGTCCGTTTGCCCCCGTGGGGCGGAAACGGAGCCGGTAGACAGGGCCGCCGTACAGAAGCCCCGTCATTATAGAATGTCAGCGAAGCGCGTCCAGGTGTCGCGGATTCTCAGGAATGCTTGGAAGAGGTTCATTCCGATGGCGACCGCGGAGATGCCGTCACGGAGAACGTGTCTCCATCTAACTCGGATATTTCACCACAGAGATCGCAGAAGACCACATTCGGGGCCTCGGGCCTTCGCCCCTCGGCCTCAACGAAAATGTCGAATGACGGATGACGGATCAAATCCGAATGACGAATGACCAAAACAGCGTAGAAATGGCGCGGCTCTTGAGGTATGAAGGGGCGTGTGAATACAAACCTCTAATCCCAGGAGGACGCCATGAAGCATTTTATACGGAAATACGAGGACAAAGTCACCGGAAGTCTGAGCGGTTTTGGTCGGCTGGTTTTGCGCGGGACACTGCGGTCGCTGGCGGTGACGTGCGAAATGATGGGCTTTCTGGGCCGGATTGGAATCCTGTTGAAGCATTTCGGCGCGTTCGTGGAGGCGAAGACGGCGGAGTTGAAACGCGCGTCCCTGGAGACGGCGGGAGCGACTGGGGCGTCCGATCCGTTACCTGCCGTCGAGTGCAACGCCTCAGGAGCCGGTGGCTCGCAGCATCGCCGAAGCCGATGGAGTTGCCGACGGTCTGGTTTGCGTCCTCACCCGCGTAGAGCCGTGTGCCACTTACGAAATCGTAACACTTCAGCCAAGTGAAGAGACGATGTGGCAAGAGGTGTCAGGACCCTTTTTCGGGCGACGGTGAAGTGATCAGCAACTATCGAAAGCGTCCGGAA
>CAZDHT010000110.1:0-15302 GCA_964505325.1 uncultured Planctomycetota bacterium
CCTATAATTGGGATGGAGGGAAGTACCTGATCGCGGGGGATGGACATGGGAGAGAATCGCTACGTGAAGAAATGCGCATGGGCCCTGTTGATCTTCGTTCTGCTGGCCGGGTGCCAGCCCTCCGACCGGCGGCGGGCGGACCGCTTTGTCAAGACCCCCTACCTCCAGAATCCCAGCCGGACGGAAATGACCATCCGCTGGACGACCGGATCGCGCCGCGAGTGCCAGGTGAAGTACGGGATCGAGAGGCTTTCGAATGAACTGAAGGTGGGGATCTATAGGACCGAGGACAGCGACCCACCGGAATACCTGTACCGGGCGCGCTTGACGGGCTTGAAGCCGGGAACCATCTACCGGTACGTAGTGATCTCGGCCGGGTACCGGTCGGCCGGCACGTTCCGCACCTCCCCGGACAAGCCGATCCCCTTCTCGTTCATCGCGTACGGCGACAGCCGCACCCAGGTCGAGATTCACCAGGCGGTGGTCTCTCGCTTCCCCAGGCACGAGCCCGCCTTCATCCTGCACACCGGCGACCTGGTCGGCTCCGGCGCTTTCGACGAGTGGCAGGGGCAGTTCTTCGAGCCGACGGCCAAGATCATTCGTGAGATTCCGTTGTGGCCGGCGCGTGGCAACCACGAAGGCGATGCCGTCGCGCTTCGCCGGCTGTTTACTTTCCCCGACGACAAGCTGTATTACTCCTTCGACTATGCGAACGCGCACTTTGTCTGCCTCGACTCAGTGATACCGAGGACGGATGAGATGATCGCATGGTGCGAGAAGGACCTCGCGGCCTCGAAGGCGACGTGGAAATTCGTCTTCTACCACGTCCCCTCCTACGACGTCGGGCGCCACCGCTCGCAATGGGGGCGGAATGACTTGCTGCCGATCTTCCGGAAGCACCGTGTCGATTTCGTCCTCACCGGCCACAGCCACAGCTACCAGCGCTTCCGCCCGATGTTCACCAGGGACGAGAACGAGACACACCCCATCACTCACCTCGTCACCGCCGGCGGCGGGGCGCCCATGTACCGCGTCGAGGACGATCCCCACCTCGCCGTCGGGCGCACCGAGTACCACTACACGGTGTTTCGTATCGACGGGGACAAGCTTTCCTGCCGGGTGCTGACCCCCGATGACGAAGAGATCGACGCGTTCCAGGTGACCAAGACGGACGGCCGACCGGACGCGGCGTACCTGGCTCAGGCGCTGCCGGAGAGCACGTTCGGCGAGTTGGCCGCGGTGATCGCACCGTTCCTGCTCGGCCTGTCCCTGCCGGAGCCGCTTACCCCGGAAAAGGCCGTGTCAACGACGTTCAAGCTGGGCGCCGGTGACTTCGGGATGTCGTACAGAATATTGCTGGAAGAGCGCGCGGCCAAGCACTATGAAATGAAGCCGGCGGCCGGCACGGTCGCCGCCGGGCAGGTGGCGGACGTAACGGTGTCCATCCGGCCGAAGAAGGAGGTCGAGATCACCGCGGCCGGCGTCTGGCCAGTGTTGCGGCTGAGGTGCGAATATGAGATCGGCGGCCAGCGCGGGAAGATATACAGCTCGCGTCTGAGGTGCCCCCCGGCGCGCAAGGCGCCCTGAGCCGGCGCGGCGCCCGGTCTGCGCGCCGCTCGGGAGCAAACGCAGATCGTTTTTCGCTTGACTGCCGGGGCCGCACGGGGTTAGAATTCGGGCTGAGGAAACACAAGCCGACGTATGACAACGTGAGTTGCTGACCCGGGGGGGCGCCGGGAGTAAGACTTGGACACGCCACGCGTACTGGTTGTCGACGACGAGGAGTTGTTCCGAGCGCCTTTGGTTGTAGGGCTCTCCGAACGCGGCTTCGATGTTGACGCGGTCGAGAGCGGCCACACGGCGCTGACCCGGCTTGCCCAAGAACCGTTCGATGTCATCCTACTTGACCAGAGGATGCCCCGCATGACCGGCCTTGACGTCCTCAAAGCCGTTCGTGATCTCCCCGCCCCCCCCGAGGTGATCTTCTTGAGCGCTGTGGACGAGGTCAAGACGGCCGTAGAGGCGATGAAGCTTGGCGCCTTCGACTACGTACAGAAACCATGCAACTTCGACGAACTCGAGGCGCTGTTGCGGAGCGCCGGCGAAAAGCGGCGTCTGAGGGGAGAGGTCTCGTTGTTGCGCGACGTCGTCAGCCGCCGATCACCTCCACCGCTCACCTGCAACTCGCCGGAGATGAAAGAGCTGATGCGCGTCATTCAAAAATGCGCCCGCAGCAACTCGACCGTCCTGATCCAGGGCGAAACGGGCACCGGCAAAGAGCTGGTAGCTCACGAGATCTATGCGCAGAGCCACCGCAAGCGCAAGACGTTCATCCCGGTCAACTGTGGCGCACTGCAAGAGCATCTCCTCGAGAGCGAGCTGTTCGGACACGAAAAGGGCGCCTTCACCGGTGCGAGCGTCACCCGGCCTGGTCTGTTCGAGGTCGCCGAGGGAGGGACGATCTTCCTCGACGAGATCGGGGAGATGCACCCGAACACCCAGGTCAAGCTGCTTCGCGTCTTGCAATCGGGGGAGGTCCGAAGGGTCGGAGGCAACCGCGTCACGCACGTGGATGTACGCGTAGTCGCGTCGACCAACAAGGACCTGCCCAAGGAGACGGAACAGGGCAAGTTCCGCGAGGACCTGTTTTACCGGCTCAGCGTGCTGGCCATCCGCGTTCCACCGCTCCGGGAACGCAAGAGTGAGATTCCCTACCTGCTCGACTACTTCCTCAAGCAAGCGTGCAGCCGGCTGAAGACCGAGCCCAAGGAGGTGTCGGACGGCGCCCTCAACGCGCTGATGAAGCACGACTGGCCGGGAAACGTGCGGGAACTGGAGAACATGGTCGAGGTCGCGGTCGTGCTCTCCGAAGGGCCCGGGATCGGTGTTTCCGACCTCCCGCCCGAGCTGCTCATTCCAGGCCGAGCCGCCGGTCGAGCCGGCGCCCCGCGGTCGCTCGAGCAGGTGGAGACCGAGCATCTGCTTCGCATGCTCAAGATGAACGAGGGCAATAAGCGGAAGACGGCCAGGGACCTCGGGATTGACACCAAGACTCTCTACAACAAGCTGAAGAAGCTCAAGGCGGCCAGCGAGTAAAGCGTGCGGCGCGCCGCACGGAAAAAATCCACACCGAGTAAAAAATCCGCTGCTCTTCCGTGCGGGAATCGACAAGCCGCGGCTTTACACGCAGTTAAGAAGCGGATACAACCTTTTGTGCGGCAGAGGCTTCTGAGGTCCGGCAAGAAAACCCTGGGAATCTGCTGTGTAAGGCACAGAATGTGCATCAGTTTACGGGAGGGTCTGAAGGCGTTGCGACGGACCCTGCCGGAGCAGACTTGGCGGACCGGCCAGGAAGAGCATAGGAATTGTGGATCGCACGAAATACGCCAAGCTAGAGAAGTTGTTTTGCAGCACTGTGCGTCAGATGGCGGATGATCTTGCCGAGTGCGCCGAAGCCCTGCGCTCGACGCCGTTCCCTCCCGAGGCTTCGCAGAAGGCGTACAGCATCGCACACAGCCTGCACGGCGCCGGAACGATGTACGGCTTCCCGCAGGTCACCGAGATGGGGGCGTCCCTCGAAAAGATGCTGAAAGCCCTGGCGGCCGGCCGGCTGGCGCCCACCCCGGCGGTCATTGAACTGGTCGATTCCTGTGCCAACGCCCTCCGCGGCCTCGCCGAGGCCGACTGTGACGAGGAAACATCAACCGCCGCCATCTCCAGGCTGGCGTGGAAATGCGAGTGCACGATACACGAATCCGACACACGGATCGGCGGCTCTGCCGAGGTCTCTCCCCCGCCCGCCTGAGACCTGCCTGAGAGCAATACGAGCGGCTTGACGACCGTCGCTCGTGACCCGGAAGCTCGCTCTTCCTCTCTTGCTCTTCCCCTCAGTCTCACTCTTGCTCCTACTGCCACTCTTGTTCTTAGAGCCTATCCAAGAACCCCCGCCCTCCAACGCGAAGGTTGCACGCTGCGTTTGCAAGTGCTGCACCACCAGTATGTTACACCTCTTCAGTGCACCTCTTCAGTGTGCCAGGCACCTTTGGAAGATATAACTCCTTGTGTGGCATAGGGGTGTGTCGGTCCGCGTTAATGCCAACCAGCGGTTTGTCTAAAAGCTTCTGGAAGAGGGACTTATGAGTCGCGTGGCCCGCCTAGGAGAAACGACGCTCAGGGTTGTTGGATGCAGGGTTGTTGGATGGGCTCTCACTCGCACTCGTCCCGATGATCGTGCTCGGCGATCATACTGACCGCTGAAAACTTGCTTTGGCGGAAACGATTACGAGTAAGAGCAAGATTACGACAGAGATGCCGCCCAGCCCCCTGCAGAGTGGATATTTCGAGTCCGGGCTGTCGAAGCGCTTGTTCGGGCAGCTCTTAAGGTGGCACGGACATCTTGCCCGTGTTCCGTGCTTCCGACACGGCCAAGATGGCCGTGCCACGATTTGTGGGCGCTGACGGGCTTCAACGGGGGCGGCAGGTTTCCCCCCGCGTTCAGCGTATCCACTCCCCCCTGCACTCCTTGGCGGCGGCTGAGAGGGCTTACGCTACTGGTATTGCGCCTATGGCGTGAAGTCCTGCGACGCCTTGATGGCGAGGACCGTCGCCGCCATCAGCTTCGACGTGTTCTCCAGGTCTCTCAGCGAGACCACCTCGACCGGCGTGTGCATGTAGCGATTGGGCACGCTGACCAGCGCCGTGGCCACGCCCGCCCGCGTCATCTGCATCGCGTTCGCATCGGTGCCGGTGCCGCGCGGGGCGCCTTCCATCTGGTACGGAATCTTCTTCCGTTTCGCGGCGTCCACCAACATCTGTCCCAGCACCGGGTTGATGTTGGCGCCCTTCGAGATGATCGGCCCCTTGCCGATGGACACGTCGCCGACGCGGTTCTTGTCGGCGGTCGGGTAGTCGGAGGCGAATCCTACGTCGACGGCGATGCCCGCGTGCGGGTCGATCCCGAAGGCGCTCGTCCGCGCCCCGCGCAGGCCGATTTCCTCTTGCGTGGTCGCGACGCCGTACACCGCGACTTTCAGTTTCTTCCTGTCCGCGGCCAGCAGGCGCATCGCCTCGGCAACGGCAAACGCCCCGCACCGGTCGTCGAACCCGCGGGCGGCGACGATGTCTCTGTCGAGCCGGAGGAACCCGGCGTCAACCGTGGCGCAGTCGCCGACGGCGACGAGCTTCTCCGCCGCCTTCTTGTCCTTCGCGCCGACGTCGATCCACAGGTCGTGGATTGTCGGCGCCTTCCCCAGTTCGTCCTTCTCCATCAGGTGGATCGCCTTCTTCCCGATCACCCCCGGCACGTCGCCCTTCTCGTTGTGGATGAGCACCCTCTGGCCGGCGAGCAGCGTGGGATCGATCCCGCCGATGGCCGCGAAGTAGACGTAGCCTTCCTTCGTGATGTTCTTGACCATCATCCCGATCTCGTCGCAGTGGCCGGCCAGCATCACCCGTATCTTCGCGCCGGGATTCAGAACGCCAATGACGTTGCCCATCACGTCGTGCCGGACCTCGTCACAGAACACCTTCATCCGATTCGAGATCAACTCCCGAACGGGCTGCTCGAATCCGGACGGGCTGGGGACTTCGACAATGCTCTTCAGGAAATCCACGGAATCCGCTTTCATGATTCGACCCTCACCAGTTCACACGGCGAACAGAACTCGACGCATTATATGAGCGCCAGCGGGCGCGGGCAACCGGAAACCACGGGCAGCGTCCGCAGCGCCGGCTATCGCGCAGCTCGAAAGACCAGCTGGGTCAGCGAGTGCGGAGGGAACGTGTGGACCAGCCGGCTGCCCTTGGCGCGAACCGTGCGACTCCGAAGCCGCACCTTGTCGGGCTTCTCGAACGTATTCGCCGCCATGAAGCTCCGGCCGGTGAGCTCGCGGACCCGCACCACCGGAGCGCGCGCAAACCCGTGAAGCGCGATCGGAACGCGCAGACCGCCGCGCGGCCGGCGATTGACCACGATGAGCGTGACCTCATCGCCCCGGCCGTTCGCCAGTGCCACGGCATCCAGCTCGGGCACCTGCTGCACGCGCGGCACACCCGGGACGTGCGGCGCCCGGTGGCATGGGCCGCTGTAGTTCACGTGCAGCGGCAGCACCCCGGTCTGCGTGCCGTAGAGTTTGTGAGTGAAGTAGACCGGCTCCGGCCACACGAACTCGCACTGCTTGAGCACACAGCCCCCGTGGTTCACCAGCGCGCTGTGCGTGACCAGTTCGACCAGGCCGCCGGAGCGAATCGCGGCGTTCAGCATCGAGGCGGTCCACAGCGCCTCCGTCACTGTCCGGTTGTTCGGCAGCGTCGGGATGTGCACAAACACCTGGAGCTCGGTGACGGCGATTCGCGGCGTCAGGCCGGCGCGTCGCATGGGGAGAGCCAACCGGCGGAGGATGCGGGGGTAGACGTGCGTGTAGCCCATCAGCGCCCGGAACACGTCGTCAGGCTCGGCCTCAGCGGACACGGCGCCGCCGATCAGCGGGTGGGTCGAGAGTGACCGCACCGTCGCCCCGTTTCGCCGCACCACCTCCGCGTTCCAGTCGGCCTCATGTCCGTTGGCAATGAACCGGATTCCAGGATCGACCGACCGCATCGCGCGGGTAAACTCACCGTACCGCTTCGCATATTCCGTCGCGCCGCAGCAGCCGATCTGCCACTTGCCGTAGAGTTCGTTGCCGATCTCCCAGAACCGGACGTTGTACGGCTCGGGACGCCCGTTCAACGCGCGCCGGGCGCCGTACCGTGTGTCCACGCTGCCGTTGCAGTACTCGACCCACTCGGCCGCCTCCGGGGCAGTGCCGTTGCCGGCGTTAACACAGATGAGCGGCTCGCACCCGATCGCCCTGCAAAGCGCCATCATCTCGTCCGTGCCGACGTGGTTGTACTCCGCGCCCGCCCAGGCGGGGTTGAGCTTCGTTGGCCGCCGCTCGACCGGCCCGACTCCATCTTTCCAGTGATAACCGGAGACGAAATTCCCGCCCGGGAATCGAAGCAACGGCAGCTTCGCCTCGCGCCACAGGCGAATCACGTCGGGGTCGAAGCCGTCAACATGGTCGGCGGGGAAGAGAAAGGCTTGGTCGAGCCATACGGGCCCCGGACCGCTGAATGAAATCCGCAAGCGGAACACCGTTCCCCGCTGCGCGCGCGGGGCATTCACCTTGAGCCGCGCGGTGTGCTTCGCCCAGTTCGCCCCCAGCCCTCCGACGGTTACCCGGCTCACGACCTTGCCGTCTCGCACGATGCTGACCGACAACCTGTGCGCCCGCCTCGACCGCGCCCAGAGGCTAAACTCAAACTCCCTGACGCGGTGAAGCGGGAGGAAGATCGGCTGCTCGACGCCGGCCGAGCCGCCGCGTGCTGCGCGGCGGATGCGCTGGCAATGGTCGGAATTGAAGGCGTTCACATCGAGCGCGTACTCACCACCGCGTCCCCACGGCATCCAGTACGGGGCAACGCCCTGCTCCGTTCCGGCGCGCAGGCCTTCGACCCGGAACTGCTGTTCGGCGCGTGCCAGGAGTCGGTCCAGGCGTTCCGGGCCGAACTTTCCGGCGGCCTCGAAGCCGGGGTTGCGCAGTATCTGCGCCCAGATGCCGTTGTACACGTTCTGCCCGAGGTGCTCGGTGAATTTGCCGAACAAGTACCGCGAGATTGGCCGCCGCGCCGGCCGGTTCACCCACACGTCCAGCCGCGACCGCGCCGCGGTGCACTCGTTGACCTCATATCGCACCCTTCGCCTCCCTCCAAGCCAGCGCCGCGTCGATCATCGCAAAGACGTCGTACTTCGGCGTCCATCCCATCAGTTCGGTCGTGTGCGAAATGTCAATGTCGAAAGTGTACTCGTTCTCCAGCGTGACCCGCTCGACGGGCAGGCCGACCTTCTCCGCCAAGTACCGGCAGGGCTCGACGTAATTGAACCCGGGGCCAGACAGGTGGAACCTCTGGTGGACGGCCTTGGGATTTCCCACCATCGCGAGCAGCGCCGCGAGCACGTCTTGGCGCTGGACCAGCGTCCGCCCCAGTGTCCGCCCCGCCGCGTCACAGGGCAGGACAATGAATTGTCCGCCGCTTTCGAGCCGCGCCCTCTGCTCGTCCGAGTACCCCGAGCTGAAAACCCCCGACGTGGGTCGGTCGCGGTCGTAGCCGGCGATGAAGTGGCGCAGGACGAGGTCATCCCGCTGTGTCCAGCTCAGCCGGGCGATGGTGTATGGCAGCCCGTGGTTTCGGTGGTAGTCGGTGACGATCGTTTCTTCGAGGACCTTGCCGAGGCTGTAGTAATCGCCGTAGCTCACCGGCTCGGTCTGGTGGCTGATGGGTTCGAGGTACGGATGAGCGCCGATGCCGGTCGCGGCGTCGGAGCTGGTGAGCAGATACTGCGTGACGGCTCCGCTCGCGCGCGCGGCGTCCAGGACGTTCAGCGTCCCCCGCACACTGGTTTCGACGGTCTGTTCGATCCCGCCACCGCCCTTGGTAAGCTGCATCACCACCTCCGCCCCGCCGACGGTCGCCGCAACCGCTTCCGGATCTGTGATGCTCCCCTGCACCACGTCGACCCCTTTGACGGGCAATGGCGACACGTGCTGCATGGCGCGGACCTGGTGGCCCAACTTCAGCAACTCAGGCAGCAACACCCGCCCGATGACCCCGGACCCTCCGAACACGGCGAGCTTCATTCCGATCTCCTTCGGATTGACCTCGGTGAGCTGGGCGCGGCGTTACTCGCCCTTCAGCAGGCGGGTGCCGCCGCGATCGGGCAGCCCTTTGATGGCCTTGACTTTCGCGCACGTCGTGTGCGCGTCATATTCGACGCGGTAGAACCTGACCACCTCGCCGTCATACGTCGCGTAACTGGCCCTGACGTCGTGGTCGCGGGGCTGGCCGACACTCCCCACGTTGATGATGGCTTTCTCTCCCGGCCCGAGCCGGAACTCGCCGCCGAGTTCACCGGGCGAGGCGTATCCCCCGGACGGTGTGAACACGCCGGGGATGTGCGTGTGGCCGACAAAGCACGCGCGCTCGACCAAGTCCAGACACTGCGCCAGCTTGTCGGGGACCTCTCCCATGATCAGTTCACCGTCGGACGGCAGCAAGTACTCGCTGGTCGGGTCCCGGGGCGACGCGTGCACCAGCAGCAATCCGTCCTCTTCGTGCTTGGCGGGCAGCGTGCGGATGAACTCCCAGTTCGCCCACTTGCTCCCGTCGCTGAGGAAGCGCGGCTCGAGGACCGACCGCGTCCACTTCGCGGCTTCTACCGCGTGTGGATTGAACCCGATGGGCTCATACAACACGCCCTCCTCGTGGTTGCCCACGAGACACAGGTCCATCTTCCGCACGATCCGCAGGCATTTCACCGGGTCCGGGCCGTAGTTGATGACGTCGCCGAGGCAGGCGATGCGGTCGGCCCGTCTGGTCTCGATGTCCGCCAGCACCGCGCGCAGCGCTTCGAGATTCGAGTGGATGTCGGACACGAATGCCGTAATCATTCTGCTGACCCTTTCAGTTGATCTCTGGAAGCGCCGAATGAATCCTCTTCGCCACGTTCAGCAGCCCCGGAAGCTCGTCCAGCTTGAGCATGGTCGCCGCATCGCTCAGCGCCTTCTTGGGGTCGGGATGCACTTCGACGAATAACGCATCCACGCCCACCGCGACCGCCGCCCGCACAAGCGGCGCCACCATGTCGCGCCGGCCACCCGACGCGGTGCCCTGCCCGCCCGGGAGCTGTACGCTGTGGGTGGCGTCGAATACGACCGGGTACCCGAGGCTTCGCAGGACGGCCAGCGAACGCATGTCCGCCACCAGGTTGTTGTAGCCAAAGCACGTCCCGCGTTCGGTGAGGAGTATCCGCCGGTTGCCCAAAGTCTCGATCTTGCCGATGATGTTTTTCATGTCCCACGGCGCGAGGAACTGCCCTTTCTTCACGTTGACGGGCTTGCCGGTGCGCGCCGCGGCGACGACCAGATCCGTCTGGCGGCACAGGAAGGCGGGAATCTGAAGGACGTCGAGCACCGATGCCGCACGCTCGGCCTGCGCCGGGTCGTGCACGTCCGACAGCACGGGGCAGCCGACCTCGGCCTTGACGCGCGCCAGGATCTCCAGGCCCTTCTCAATCCCCGGCCCGCGGAACGAGTCGATCGAGGTCCGGTTCGCCTTATCGTACGACGACTTGAAGATGAACGGCATCTCTGCATCGGCACAGATGTCCGCCAGCGCCTGGGCGATCTCGACGGTGCCGGTCTCGTCCTCGATCACACACGGCCCGGCGATCAGCGCCAGGGCGCCGTCGCCGACGCGGACCCCCGATATGTCAACCACGCCCATGCGGTTCCCTCACTGCCTCTTGAACTGCCGGTCAAGGTCAGAGAACGGGAAGAATATACACGCCGGCCTGCCGTGGGGGCAAGTGTCTCTCTCCGTCGCCGCCTCGGCGCTCTCCAGCAGCGAGCGGATCTCGGACCCGGTGAGCCGCTCGCCCGCTTTGATCGCCGCCTTGCAGGCGATGAGTTTTGCCATGGCCAGCTTCTTCGCCTCGACCGGCGTCTCGGGAGCGTCGCCGCCGAGCTCCGCCAGGAAGTCCTGGAGGATGGCCTCCGGGTTGTGGCCGCCCAGAATGACCGGCAGGGCGTTTACCGCGATCGAGCCGAGCCCGAACTCCGATATGTCGAGGCCCAGCTCCGCCAGACTGTCTCTCTCCGCGAGGAGCAGGGCGGTCTCTGCCTTGCTGAGGTTGACCACCGCGGGGATGAGCAGCCGCTGGCTCTCCAGTCGGGCCTTGCCGAGCCGCTGCTGAATCTCGTTGAAGATGATCCGCTCGTGCAGCGCGTGCTGGTCGAAGATGGCAATGCCGTCCGGCCGCTCCTCGACAATGTACGCGTTCCCGACCTGGAAACGCACGCGGTCCGGCGCCTCGGGGGCGGCCGCATCGTCCGTTCCCGCCGTCATCGGCGCCGGCTGCGGCCGGCGCACGGGGCGGTCGAACGGTGTACTGGCCACCCCGGCGCGCGCCGTGTGCGGAAGCGGCGGCTGTGTAAGTGGCTGCGCGGCGTGCGTGACCGCCGTCCCGGCAGCCCTCTGCGGCGCCTCGAACACCGGTGTGAGGTCGGCCTGCTGCAACGCCTCGCGAACGGCGTTCAGCACCGTCCGGTAAACCATCTCGCGCTGGTGGAACCGCACCTCGATCTTGGTCGGATGCACGTTCACGTCGACCTCGCGCGGATCGACCTGGAGGAACAGAAAGATGACCGGGTATCGGCCGCGAATGAGCATGCCCTCGTAGGCGGACGCGACCGCGTGGGCGAGGCTGCGGTCGCGGACGAAGCGGCCGTTGACGTAGGCGAGCTGCATCTTGGCGTTGGCCCGGCAATGCACCGGCGGCGCGGCGAAGCCGGTCACCCGCACCGGCCCCTCACCCGAGTCGACCTCGAGCAGCGCCTCCGCAAGTTCTTTGCCATACAGGTCGGCCAGCCGCCGCCGCTTGTCGGCCCCGGCGTGGAGATTCAGCACTTCGCGCCCGTTGTGGAGCAGCTTGAACCCGACCTTGTGGTTGGCGAGGGCGACGCGCGACACCAGGTCGAGAATGTGCGCGAACTCCGTGCCGGCGGTCTTGAGGAACTTGCGCCGCGCCGGCACGTTGAAAAAGAGATTGGCGACCTCAACGGTCGTGCCCTCGGGCGCGCCTTTCGCGCGCGCCGGCTCCGGCGCGCCGCCGTTGACCTCGACCTCGGCGCCTTCCACCGCGCCCCGCACCCGCGACACCAGCCGCGCGTGAGACACCGCGCCGACGCTCGACAGCGCCTCGCCGCGGAACCCCAGCGTCGTGACAAAGAACAGATCGTCGCCCGTCTTGAGCTTGCTGGTCGCGTGGCTGCTGAAGGCGAGGGCGACGTCGTCCGGCGCCATCCCGAACCCGTCGTCGGTCACGCGGATCAGTTTCCGGCCGCCGTCCTCGATCTCGACCGTGATGAACGACGGCTGCGCGTCGAGCGAGTTCTCGACCAGCTCCTTGACGACGGACGCCGGCCGCTCGATCACCTCGCCCGCTGCGATCTTGTTGATAACGCTCAGCGGGAGCACATTGATCACGCCCATGGACGGATTCTACGCCCTCCCCTGCCGGCGGTCAAGCATCCCGGTGCCGGCAAATGCAGCCGGAAAGCGCGGGAAGGGCAGGCAGGAATGCCCGCCCCACCATCGCAGGTCGTCGTCACACCCGTGCCGGCGGGGCATCAGGGGGACACTTGATAGATCACTGGACGGTAGGTGGGGGGAGGAATCGGCTTGCGAGCGTCCCGGGCGGCCTGAAGCCATGCTTCTTTCGCGCGGGTCACTTCGGCCAACGCTTCCTCGGGCGTCTCGCCAAACGCGGAACAGGAGTCCAGGTCGTGAATATCGGCGATGTATCCGCCGTCCTGGTCGCTGTAGAAGATGTTGATGTGGTAGTCGCTCACGATCAATCCTCCAATCTCAGATCACGTAATCCGCGGACGCTATACTCATTTCGGCTCGCGCGGACGCAAAAGCGCCGCGTGCTCGTCGTCCCGTGCGCCACTCGACGCCTCCTGTGCTTGAACGCCGCTCGGTGCGTCTCCCAGTCGTCCCTGAGTCGTCTCTGTAAAGCATTCTACCCATCTCACGGGCGTTCTGCAATTCCGCCTTTCAGGTCCCGGTTCGTGACCAGTGACCCGGCGCGTCGCTACCTCCTGCCCAGCTTGTCGATGAGTTCGAGGTAGTACAGTGCGTTGTCGACGGGGACGTTGGGCGGGATGTGGTTGCCGACGGCGAAGAAGTAGCCGGGGCAGCCCCGGCCGAGGGCGGCGCAGCGCTCGACGTCGCGGCGGACGTCGTCCTTGGTGCCGAACGTGAGGATGCGCGTGTCGACGTTGCCCACGATGACCTTGGTCTGGCCGTACTTCTCGACGATCCGCTCCATGTCGGTGAGCGGCTCGATGAAGAACCCGTCGGCGCCGGCGTCGGCGATGTCGTCAACGAACTCGTCGAAATTGCCGTCGGAGCAGAAGAGCACGATCTTGCCGGCGTCCTTGAGCAGCCCCCACAGCTCGCGGTACCGCGGGAAGATGTAGCGGCGATACCAGTCGGGATGGAAGACCGGGCCGCTGCTCCACACGATGTCGTCGTGCGCGATGAAGACGGGGGCGGACGTCTTCGCCCAGGCCCGGTAGTTGGCCAGCGAGATGCGGAAGAAGCCGTCGAGCACGCGGCCGAAGCGGTCGTAATCCAGCCCGGCCGCGCCGAGGAACATCTCCCAGCCGAACGCCTGGATGCAGGCGGAGAAGAGCGTCTTGTAATAGCCGCCGGTGTAGACGAGCGTGGGGCGGGCCTGCTGCCCCTTCCGCCACGCCGCCTCGAAGTACGCGGCGCGTTCGTCCACGTCGGGCACGCCGTACTCGGCGACCGGGTCGAACGCCAGCACCTCCTCGGGCGTCTGAAACGGGCAGTAGACGTTGTCGTCGAAATCCGTGCCGCCCTCCTGGAACTCCGCGTGGCCCATGCTGGTGGTGCGGCCGGGCCAGGCGGGCCCGTCATTCGTGGACCAGAGCAGGTCGTAGTCGGTCATCTCGTAGAACCGGCCCCACGCGGCGGGGTCGTCCCGCGGATCGGTGCCGGTGACAGCCTGGACGAGTCGCGGGTGCGAGCAGTACTCCGTGTGCGGAATGGTGTCGGGCATGTCGAGGTGGAGCGCCTGCCAGCCGCGTTCGTAGCTCACGCGGTCTCTCCCTTCGACACGCGGGCGTCATCGAGCATTTGCGCGAAGCGCGTCGCCCCGTCGAACGCCTGTGCGAGGAATTCGGTTTCGTCTTCGATGCCGCAGTTCCGCATCGTGGTTTCGAGGCTCACCCACTTCTCGTACGACGACTCGGCGATCACACCTGCCAGCCGCGGCCAGCCGACCGTCCCCGTGAAGAGCAGCTTGTGTTGGTCCGAGGCGCCGTCGTTGTCATGCAGGTGAATCGAGATGAGCCGATCCTTCAGCCCTTCGAGCCGGTCGAGCCCGTCCGGACGCAGGTTGCCGTGGCCGGAATCGTAGCACAGGCCGAGGAAGTCGGGGCCGTATTTTTGCAGCAGCTTCTCGATCAGGCCGAAGTTGCCATTCTCGATGGCGATGCGCACATCCCGCTCCCGTGCAAACGGCTCAAGAGCATCCAGCGACTTGTGCAGTTGCGACCAGAAGAGGGTCTTCCCCGCGTCGTCCTCCGGCTCGGAACCGGTGTGCATGATGATTACGTCGCCGCCCAACACCGCGCACATCTCGATCCGGTTCCTGACCAGCTCGACCCCGGCGAGCCGTTCGTGCTCACGCGGCGACGTCCAGCATTTCTCGTTGCCGCTCGAGGCGTGAAGATCGGTCAGCCCAAGGCCGAACTGCTTCATCCACCGCGCGATCTGATCGATCTCACATTCGTGGTAGATAAAGTCCGTGTTCCACTGATGACACCAATGGACGTGGGTGAAGCCGGCCTCGGCAATTCCTCTCAGCGCCGGCTCGGGGCAGCCTGTGGAGGTCGCGTAATCGCTCGTCATCGAAAGCATGTCGATCCGCTCCAGCAGAGATCGGTGTGGTTGACAAAGCGGTAACGTACCACCTACAATCAGCCTGTCAACACCGGCACGTGAGGTGAGGAGTCGCAGGCCATGATGACCGAACGCCTCTTGAGCAAGCTGGAAAACAACGAGCCCGCCTACGGCATCGGCATGAAGTTCGACGATCCGGGCGTCATCGAAGCGATCGGCGGAATGTGGGACTTCATCTGGGTCGACATGCAGCACGGCAACGTCGGCCCGGACCGCCTCCCGCACATCATTCGCACCTGCGACCTGGTCGGCGTGTCGGCGCTGGTCCGCCCGCCGGGACAGGCGCCCGGGCTGATCAGCCTGGTCCTGAACTGGGATGCGGCAGGGGTGATCGTCCCGCAGGTCCACACGCCGGAGCAGGCAGAGCGGGCCGTCCAAGCGGCGAAGTTCCCGCCCGTCGGTGACCGGTCACACGCCGGGCCGCGCATCCACGTGCGGCATGGCCTGGATTGTATCGACCGAGCCAACCGCGAGCAGCTCCTGATGCTGCAAATGGAGAGCCCGCAGGCGATCGAGAACGCCGAGGCCATTGCGGCGATCGACGGCGTGGACGCCCTGATGCTGGCGCCGTCGGATCTCGGGATACGACTCGGCCTGCCGCCCGGCAACAGCCTGGCGAGTGACGAGATCATGGCGGCCGCCGACCGGGTCGGGGCCGCGTGCATCCGTCACGGCAAGGCCTGTCTCGCCATCGCCCGCGAACAAGACCACAT
>CAZDHT010000111.1:0-8965 GCA_964505325.1 uncultured Planctomycetota bacterium
AGTAAGGGGGCCGCATCGCTCGCGGCAAGTGTGGGGCGAACGGCGAAAACTTTTTATTGCGAAACAAAGCCATTTTGCCACAAGGCTTTGGCGGACAATGGGCTACGGCGGATTTTCAGGTGTCGCACCGGCCGTCGTCATGAGGAGCGCTGATGAGCAATCACACCGCGGGACCGAGCCGCGGCTATTACGCTGTCGCGCTCATCGTGTTCGTCATCGGCGAACTGGCTTTCGTGGTTTTTCTGTTCGACAGCCTGCGTAACATAGAGGATTCACTCGAGCAGGTCGTTGTGCCCGGGAAAAAGGAGTTGCAGCTCTCGAAAGCGGGACGGTACACTATCTTCCACGAGCATCGAAGCGTGCTGGGGGACAAGATGTACTCCACGCGGGCGGACATATCGAGCCTGCAGCTCGGGCTGGTGTCGAAAGACACCGGCGCAAGGATCGAGCTTTCCCCGGCCTCGACGCATTCCACGTACTCGTTCGGCAGCCGGTCCGGAGTATCTGTGTTCAGCTTTCGCATCGACGAGCCGGGGCGGTACGAGCTTTCGGCGCGGTATCCGAAGGGGCAGCAAGAGCCGGAGGTAGTCTTGGCGATCGATCACGGCTTCATGAGGAAGCTGCTGACAGCCGTATTCGGGGGCATTGCGATTTGCCTTGGCTCGTTGGCTATCGCGGCGCTCATCGCCATAATGACGTTCGTGAAGAGGCTGGCCGCGAAGAGACAGGCGGAGGCCGGAAGATGAATCAGGAACGAGGAGCATCTGAAGCTGCTGTCGGTGTTCCACTATGTGGCCGCCGGCATGGCGATCCTGACTTTTGGCTGCTTTCCGATGATTCACCTGGTCGTCGGTATCGTGCTGCTTGCGGGCGGCTTCGAGAACAGCTCTTCCGGGCACGGGGCGCATATGGACCAGTTCGTGGGGCCCCTGTTTGTGTTGCTGGGCGGGGGGATGGTCTTGTTCGGCTGGACGCTGGCGGCGGTTCTGTTCGCGGGCGGCCGCTGTCTGGCGCGCCGCAAGCGCTACACGTTTTGCCTGGTGGTGGCGGCGATCAGTTGCATCTTCATGCCGTTCGGGACGGTGCTGGGGATATTCACCATCATCGTGTTGCTGCGCCCGTCCGTCAAGGAGCTGTTCGACGTCCACGACCGAACGGCGCCGGCTGCCTGAGCGGCGCCTGATCGGCCTCATCAAGACGTGGCGACGATCCTGCGTCGTATTCCTTGAGATTGGCCGCCGATATCTATCGCAATCGGGACCCCAAAACAAGTAAAATGGTAGCCTGTGACGTGAGGACTTCTGGGAGCGCTGAATGACGACCCGCCGGTTTGCTATTGCGGTCTGGGCTGCGTTGGCCGGCCTTGCGGTCGCCTCCGCGCCTGCTTGGAGCAGGGGGAACCCTGCGGGCAGGGGGCCGGAGGGGGCGTACGAGCGCGCCATCGACACCACGGGGATTGGCGTCGGGCAGATGAGCTCCGTCTACAAGGCGATGGCCCTCATTCAGAAGAGAAAACTGACCGAGGCCGACCTCCGGCTGAACCGCGTGCTGGCGGCGTTCCGAAGGATAATGACGGATTCGAAGGCACGCTACGTGTGTTTTCGGAGCAAGGAGGACTACCAGCGGTTCGTGGAGACCGTCCGGAAGCTGAAGGGCGACGCGGAGGCGAAGCGGGTGGTGCGGGTCAGTTGGGGGCTGTGCGAGGCGCTGCAACTGAAGGCCCGCATCGCGTCGCAGCGGTTGAAGTGGACCGACGCCTTGAAGTCTCTGGACCAGGTGATGGGCTATGCTCCGTGCGCCGCCTGGCCCTATTGCGAACGGGGCTTCATCCTGAACAAGCACGGCAAGCCGGCCGAGGCGCTCGAAGCCTACAAGAAGGCCAGCACGCTGGCGGAGAACTTCGACGGCTCGTGGCACGAACGGGCGCCGGCGCTGCGGGGCATGGGCTTCGCCCAGATCGAGCTGGGACAGCTCCGGGCCGCGAAGGCGTCGTTTCAGAAGTCGTTGAAGATCGAGCCCAAGAACAAGCTCGCGCTGAGCGAGCTGAAGTACATCGCGAAGCTCGAGAAGGACCAGGCGCCGAAAGACACCCCGCCGAAGGAATAAGCGGCGCAGGTGCCGCACACTGCCCCCCGACGTTCCGCGGTGGCGGGTGTTACTTCTTCGGTGTGAGTTCCGCGCGTGCTCGGCGCGAACGGTGCGGGGTTTCGGCCTTTGTCTTTCCGATGGTCACGCGCGTGAACAGCTTCTTCACGGCGCCCGGGCTCGCATCGAACACGTCCTTTTTCCCGGTCACCATGACCATCAGCGTTCGGCGCCCCACGGTGTACAGACGAAGCTCGTAGCCCAGTTGGACCTTCTTGATCTCGCCGTCGAACGTGAGAATGTAAACGATGCCGTTGGGCAGGATCTCCCGTTTCTTCACGACGTTCGTTGGGCTGATCGCCCGGATGGACTTGCAGAACTCCGCCACAAACGTCTCCCACAGCTTGTCGTCGTGAATGACCACGGGCATCGGATTGATGGTGAGGAACAGGTTTTCGGGCGTGACGAATTGGACAGCTGGCCACTTGCCGGTGCGCCGGCTCCCGCCACGAAGGTCGAGGGAGAAGTCGTTGAGCTTGTCGTTGTACAGGTCCTTGGTGACGGAGATCGCCTGCTTCGGGTCCCGCGGGTCGAACGTATCGCCGTGTCGCGTCGCCGAGACGACGTCGACCTGGGTCTTGCCCATGAGGGAGACCAGCAGCGCCACGTACTCGCCGCGGCTGGTCTTTCCGTCGAGTGTTCCGAGCCTAAGGCTCCCGGCGGGCAGGCCGACGAAGTCAATCGTTGCATCGAGGGGTATCCAATGCCCGCCGATGTACACCTCGGTCCACGCGTGGAACCCCAGGTCCTCGCCTCGGAACGTGAGGCCGTCCGCCTCGCGCGCGGGGATTCCCGCGGCGCGGGCGAGCGCGCACAGCAACGCGGCGTGCTCGCTGCAGTCGCCCTTTTTGGAGCGAAGGGTTTCGAGGGCCGAGGCAGAAGCGGTCTTGGGGCTTTCCTTGCCCAGGTTGTGATATACCCAGGCGCACAGCTTCGCCGCGGCCCGAAGAGCGTTCTTCTCTTTGCCGACCACCTGCGTGGCAAGCGCGCGAATCTCCGGGTGGTCGCTCTGGAACATCAGGGCCGGCTCGAGGCAGGTTTTCACCTCTTTATCGTCCGCTTTGATGGGTAGCTGCTCGTCGGACTCCTTCGGCGGCATCACGCTCCGCAGCTCGAGTTCGTATTCGCCGGGGGACGACTTGAGGACCCGGACGTACGGGGTGGTCTTGACCAGCTTGCCCTC
Organism: uncultured Planctomycetota bacterium; assembly: GCA_964505325.1. Classification (GTDB taxonomy): domain Bacteria; phylum Planctomycetota; class PUPC01; order PUPC01; family PUPC01; genus CAZDHT01. Next base: position 3,329 of record CAZDHT010000111.1, read on the forward strand.
CTTGTCATGCTGGACCCGGAGCCGGAGGGTCATCCGGTCGAGCTCTGTCCACGCCGGGATCGAGCCGTTGACGGGGATGGGCCGCCACAGGTCAGTGGCCGCTTTGGTGAACCGCGCGGCTTGTTCCCTCGACACCCTCCGCATTTCCAGCGGGCCGATGGAGCCTTTGAGCGGCAGGAAGTCCGGCGCCAGGAGCATTCTCAACTTCACCCCGGGCATGTCCGTCCGGGTCGAGGTGAAGACGTAGGCGTCGACGAGCTTCCCTTCGTACTGGTATTTCTCGCGGCCGACGGCGGTGGCGGTCTCCTTCTCCAGTTTCATCGTGCTCTCGGAGAACACGGTGAACTCATGCGTCTTTCCGGGCTGGAAGCCCAGGGGCTTGAGCGTCCATCCCTCCGCGCCGGCGGTCACCTTCACGTCCTTCGGTATCTTGACCTGTGTTTTCTCCTCCTTGTCGTTCAGGGTCTTGGTCACGGTCAGGATATCACCCTTCACTTCGACGTGGCGGGTCGTCGTCTGGTCCCCGTCCTTTTCCAGGCGGGACGATCGGATCAAGCGGCCGTCAAGCTCGTACCAGGAGACGGTCTCGCCGGTGCTGGAGAAGACATCGTCGCCTCTCTTCGCCCGCATGGCGCTGGATTCAGCAGAATAGTGGACGGTGCGCCCCTGGTAGGGGATCTCCACGTCATAGGCGTTGAAGTAGCCTATCTTCTCGCCGCCCAAGGTGGCCTCGAGCCAGATGTCGGTGGCGTTCTTGCCCCGGGGCCTCGTCTTGTCCGCGGCGGCGCCCACGCGCGCCGTCGCGCTCAGAATCAGGAACGACAACGCGAGGAAACATCCTGTCCTTTTCATCCAAGGTCCTCTCAAAAGGTGCCGCCGAACAAGGCGCGGGCAGAATGTCACCCCGGCGCCGTGTAAGTATACCAGAGGCAGACGAGATCACAAGCGGGCGCAGAGGCGGGCGGACGGATGGCGAAGCGGCACCGCACGCGCTTTTTCGCCTGTTTCTGCCCCTTTTGTTTGACTTCGCGCCTTGCCCCGGGTATTATCCTCTTGGAAGCAAGTCCTCAACGGTCTATTGCCTGATGTCATCTTCCGAGAACTTTGTACATCTGCACGTCCACAGCCACTTCAGTCTGTTGGATGGCGCCTGCCGGCTGGAGGATCTGGTCTCGCGCGCCGTCGAGCTGGGCATGCCGGCGCTGGCGCTGACCGACCACGGCAACATGTACGGCACCGTGCAATTCTTCAAAGCGGCCACGGCGGGCGGGATCAAGCCGATCATCGGATACGAGGCCTACATGGCGCCCGGCCCGCGCCAGTCTCGCGCCGCCGTCGGGATGCGCGAGGCCGCCTCGCACCTGACCCTGCTGGCCGAGAACGATGCCGGCTACCACAACCTGCTCAAGCTCGCCACCACCGCGTTCCTGGACGGCTTCTATTACCGGCCCCGGATCGACAAGGAGGTTCTGGGCGAGCATTCCGAGGGGCTCATCGGCCTGTCCGGCTGCCTCAAAGGTGAGATTCCACGCCTCCTGCTGACGGGATCGTTCGATGACGCTCTGGCCGCCGGGCAGCGGTACGTCGACATCTTCGGCAAGGACAATTTCTTCATCGAGCTCCAGGACAACGGCATGGAGGAGCAGGCGCAGGTGCTGGATGGGCTCTGCGAAATCGCCGCCAGGCTCGGCGTCGGCACGGTCGCCACGAACGACGTCCACTACATGAGCCCTGAAGACTCGCGGGCGCACGACGCACTCCTGTGCATCAACACCGGCAAGACACTCCAGGAAACGCAACGGATGCGGTTCCCGACCGATCAGTTCTACTTCCGCACGCCCGACGAGATGCGCCGGATCTTCGGCCGGTTCCCCGGCGCTATCGAGAACACCGGCCGCGTGGCAGAGCGCTGCAACGCGACGATTGACCTCTCGACGCTGCACTTCCCGACGTTCACCCCGCCGAACGGAGAGAGCGCCCGGCAGTTCCTCCGCGAACTGAGCGAACAGGGGTTTGCCAAGCGATACCCCGGCAACCCGCCTCAGGGCCGCCAGCGGCTCGACCACGAACTGGACGTGATCCACAAGACCGGCTACGACACGTACTTCCTTATCGTGTGGGACTTCGTGCGGTTCTGCAAGGAGAACAACATCCCGGCCGGCGCCAGGGGCTCCGGATGCTCGAGTCTCGTGGGATACTGCGTGGGCATCTCGTCGGTGGACCCGATCCACTACAACCTGATGTTCGAACGCCTGCTTCACGTCGACCGCAAGGAAATGCCCGACTTCGACATCGACATCTGCGAGCGGCAGCGCGGCAAGGTCATCGACTACGTACGCCAGAAGTACGGGCAGGACAACGTCGCGCAGATCATCACGTTCGGCACCCTGGGCGCCAGGGCCGCCATTCGCGACGTGGGGCGGGTGATGAACATGCCGCTCGCCCAGGTCGACGCGATCGCGAAGAAGATCCCCTACCAGCTCAACATCACCCTCAACGATGCCCTCGAGCAGGAGCCGGACCTCCAACAGATGTGCGACAATGATCCGGAAGTGCGCGACCTGTTCGACATCGCGCGCCGGGTCGAAGGCCTGAACCGCCACTCGTCCACCCACGCCGCCGGCGTCGTCATCGCCGACCGGCCGCTGACCGAGTACACCCCGCTGTGCCGGCCGGGCGGCGGCGAAGTCACCACGCAGTGGCCGATGAACGACGTGGCCGCCATCGGCCTGCTGAAGATGGACTTCCTCGGGCTGCGAACGCTGACCATCGTGCAGACCGCTCTCGAGCTCATCAAGAAAACGACCGGCGAGGACATCGACATCGACGGCGTTCCGCTGGACGACCCCGAGACCTACAAGCTGTTCCAGGCGGGCGAGACCAAGGGCGTGTTCCAGTTCGGCTCGAGCGGTATCCGGGCCATGCTCCAGAAACTCAAGCCCGACCGATTCGAAGACCTCATCGCGGCGAACGCGCTCTACCGCCCAGGCCCGCTCCAGGGCGGGATGGTCGATGAGTTCATCAAGCGCAAACATCACCCCGAGATCATCAAGTATGACCATCCGGTACTCGAGGAATGCCTCGCCGAATCGTACGGGATCATGGCCACCCAGGAACAGGTGATGCTGGTGCTGCACAAGCTGGCGGGCCTGTCGATGGGACGCGCCCTGTCGCTGGTCAAGGCGATCAGCAAGAAGAACAAGCCGGATATCGAGGCGGTCCGCGGCGACTTCCTCGAGGGCGCCGTAGCGAACGAAGTCCCGAGGTCGCTGGCCGAACGCATCTTCGAGCTGATCGAGTTCTTCGGCGGGTACGGGTTCAACCGCGCCCACTCCACGGCGTACGCCATGCTGGCCTACAAGACCGCCTACCTGAAGGCCCACTATCCGGTCGAGTTCATGGCCGCCACGCTCACCTGCGAAAGCGGCACGATCGACGACGTCATTCGCTACGTGGGCGAGGCGCGGAAGATGAACGTCGAGGTCCTGCCTCCGTCGGTCAACCACAGCTACGGCGAGTTCGCCGTCGAAGACGGCAAGGTCCGGTACGGGCTGAACGCCATCAAAGGCGTCGGCGGGAAGGCGGCGGAGGCCATCGTCGCCGGACGGGAGGAGCACGGGGAGTTCAAGAACTTCTACGACTTCTGCGATTCGGTGGACCTGCACGCGGTGAACCGGCAGGTGGTCGAGACGCTGATCAAGTGCGGCGCGTTTGACTGCACGGGGGCGCGGCGGTCTCAATTGGCGTTGGTGGCGGAAGCGGCGCTTCGCATCGGCGCCGCGCAGCAGCAGGACCGCGAACGCGGCCAGATGCAGTTGTTCGGCGGCCGGAGCGACCCGGCGGTCGAGACAAACGTCCAGCGTTCGCTGCCCAACGCCCCCGAATGGCCCGAGAGCACGCTCCTCGCCAATGAGAAGGAAACCCTGGGCCTGTGGATGAGCAGCCATCCGCTGGCGACCCACGGGCGGCTGCTGAGCGTGTTCTCCACGTTGAACGCAAGAGATGCAGCCAACGCAGAGGATGCCACGCCGGTCTTTATTGGCGGCCTGATCGAGGGGCTCAGGGCCACGGTCACCCGCACCGGCCGCTCCGCCGGGAAGAAGATGGCGCGGTTCACCCTCGAGGACCTCAGCGGCGTGATCCAGTGCGTCATGTTCGCCGAAGACTACGAGCGCGACGGCCGGCTTCTCGAGAGCGGCCGCCCGGTGTTCCTGCGAGGGTTCGTCAGTCACCGCATCAGCGAGCCGAGCATCCGCGTGGCGGGGGCCTTCCCGTTCGATCAGGTGCGCCCGAAGTTTACCGACAGCGTGGTCATCTCGCTGGCCAGGGAGATGGCCACGGAATCGACGTATGCCGAGATCAAGAAGATACTCCAACGGAGCCGAGGCAAAGCCCACGTGTACCTGGAAGTGGCCGACGATGACGACCGCACCGTGGTCCTCGAGGCGGGCGGCGACCTGAAAGTCACTGTTCAGGACTCGTTGTGCCGAGATCTCGCCCAACTGGTCGGCGAGGAAAACGTCCGCCTCAATCCCAGGCCCGACCGCGCCGCCAGCGGGCGCGCCCGCCCATGGGGGAACGGCTGGAACCGCAATGGCCGCAACGGGAACGGGCGCGGCGCCTACGCCAACAACCGCTCCTACGGCGCCTGATAGCCGCCGCTCCGACCTCGATCTTGTCCTGCATGCGATCGCCGATATAATGCGGGCCATACCGGCCGGGGGAGCGTTACAGGAGAATGACCATGCGGTTGCTCAAGGTGGTTGTCGTCGGGACCTTGCTTGTTGCGGTCACCGGTCCGGCGTTCGCGGCCGGCGTCGTGCCGAAGCGGCTCGCCAATGCGGCGGTCGTACCGACCCATGCCTGGCCGAGCGCGGTCGAAGCCCTGATCGCGGCACATCGTCAGACGGGTCTGCGTTACGCGGTGGTGCCGGCGACGTTCCGCGGCGTGGTCGGGCCGTTCCAGCCGGGCCAGCGGGTGGACCTCGGGGCGCTGGTCACCCAGGTGGCCGCCGCCACGGGCACGGTCGTGCGCGTGATCGACGACGTGGTCGTGTTCGATCCGAACGCCGCCGCCGCGCCGAGGCCCGAGAAGGACCCGCGGCGGCGCGTCCACCAGCTCTCGCTCCAGGGCGACTCGACGACCGTCGTCGAGCTGTCGAAGCTGGTCGACCACGACGACGCCTCCGTCGGCGTGCAGGCCCTGGCGGCGCTCCACCGGCTGGAAGGCGACTTCATGCGGTCGGAGTGGCCCGGCCGCGTGTCTATCCTCGAAGTCCTCCGCGACCGACTCGACCGGGAGGCGCTCCTGTGGGCGATAAGCGAGGGACACCGCGAGGGCTCGCCCTCTTGGCAGCGTGTCGTCGAAGTCCTCGGCCGCGCCCGCGAGCCGTACATGCACCGCCACGCCTGGGGTCCGATCTGGTACAAGACGCCCGGCACGATGCGCGTCTCGCTGTGGGCGATCGGGCGGACCCAGGACAGCACCGCAGGCCGGACGCTGGGCAAGCGGATCCGCAACTCGTTCACCAACCATCCTGCCGACCGCTATCTGGCGGCCGTGTCGGCCGGGCGGATCGGCCTGGAGAGCGAGCTGCGACGCAACACGAGAAGTAACACGACGGAGGTCCGCCGCGC
>CAZDHT010000111.1:9065-15155 GCA_964505325.1 uncultured Planctomycetota bacterium
TCGGCGGTACGGCCTCCGAATCCCTGCTGTTGACGATGCTGGCCGATCGCGACCGCTGGGTGCGTGCCGCGGCCGCCTTCTCGCTCGGCCGCATCGGCAGCGACCGCGCGGTCGACGCCGCAGCCAAGTACACGAAGCGGGCGAAGCTGGAGGCCGACAACCTGATCGCGGCGATCAACGGCCTCGGCCGAGGCCGCTCGCCCCGAGCGGCGGACGCGCTGGGCCGGATCGCGCTCGACGTGAACCAGGACCGCCGCGTCCGTCGTTACGCCGTGCTGGCGCTGGCCGCCCTCGCCAACCGGGCGGGACAGGACACGCTCAAAAAGCTGACCGCGTTCGGCACGCCGCAGTACATGCAACTGGCGCTGCGGCACTTGGAACTGGCGACGCCCGAGGCGACGGCGAAGCATGTGATCCCGTTCCTCGCCCGCGGCAGCCGCGACACCTCGGCCGGCGCCGCCTGCCGCCTGGCCGAACTGGCCAATGCCGCCGGGGTCCGCGAGCTGATGGAGGGCTCGGACGTCTTCGACAACCACTCGCGGATGATGCACATGTGGGGCGTGATCCGGGCCCAGGGCCCGGAGATCATCCCGATGCTCGTCCGGGCGGCGGGGAGCAAGCGGTCGGTCATCCGCAGCACGGCGGCACTGGCGCTGGGCGGCCGGACGGACGTCGCCGCGGTCGACGCGCTGCTCAAGCTGGCAACGGACAAGTCGTCCGGCGTCCGCTTCGTGGCCGCGCAGGGCCTCGGCCTGTGCGGCGATCCCATCGCCATCCCCGTCCTGGTCAAGCTGGCGGAGACGGATGACAACTCCCGCGTCGTCGCGTCCGCCATCCGCGCGCTGCGGCAGCGCACCTTCAGCAGCCACCCGGCGGGCGGCGAACTGTTCGCCAAGCTGGCGGGCACGGAACGCGACGCCGGCGTCATCACCCCGAACCGCCCCTCGCTGAAGGACCAACCCGCCAACTCGTTCGCGCTGCGGCGGTGGGCGGGCGCCATCGACGACGACGCGATGTGCAACATCACCTACGAGACGTCGCTCGCCTACGACAGCCGGCGCGGCCGCGTGGTGCTGTGGGGCGCCCACGGCCGCCGCGCCGACGCCCCCCAGACCGGCCAGACCTGGTTCTTCCGCGCCGACACGGGCAAGTGGAGCCGCCTGATCACCTCGCGCGAGTGGCCCAACGCCACGTGCTGTGTGTGGGGCCTGACGTACGACCCGGCCAACCAGGTTGTCATCTCGCCGACCTCGGGCCGCGGCGGACACGGCTGGGTCAACGCCCTCCGCGTCAACATGCAATACTCGCATCCGTGGCTCCTCGACGCCCGGACCGACCAGTGGTACCCGGTCAAGCCGTCCAAACACAAGGGCGCCCAGACCGGCTACCCCGGGACGTTCGACCCGCGGCACGCGGTGAACGTCTGGTGGGGGGGCGGCAGCCGGGTCAAGGCCTACGACGCGTACTCGAACGAATGGTGGACGATGTCGCTGAGCGGGCGCGCCAACGCCCAGCGCAGCGGGACCGCCGGCGGCCGGTTCGATCCCAAGACCGGGCTTTATATCGTCGTGGGCGACCGGTCGACTTGGGCGTATGATCCCACGACCAGCGGATGGACCGACCTCAAGCCGAAGGGGAGCGGCCTGCCCGGCTGCCGGATGGTCTATGACTCGGCCAACGACGTGATGCTCCAGTTCGGCGGACGGAAGGGCGGGAGCACACAGGTCGCGGCGTATCACATCCGCGAGAACCGCTGGGAGCGCCCGCCGGCCGTTCACCCGACGCCGCGCTATGGCACGTTTGACGTGGCTTACGACGCGAAGAACAACGTCACGGTGATCTCGGGCGGCTGGGACAGCGGCCGGTCGGGCATCGTGACGGTGCGCGAGACGTGGACCTACCGCTACAAGCCGGCGAACGGGGCCGAGGCGGCGCTGGGGCGGCCGACCGCCGTCACCGTGAAGCTGATGCCGAACGGCCGGATCGAGGTGGCGTGGAAGCCGCCCCGCACCGGCAAGGTCGCCGGCTACCGCGTCTACCGCGGCGTCGGTCGGCCGGCGTGGAAGGCGACGTGGTCACGCGTCGCCAGGCTCAATGCCGGCGAGTTGGTGTGCGCGGGCATCGTCCGCCAGCCCACCGAGCACCGGTTCTACCGCGTGGCGGCGCTAGGGCCGGACGGGGCGGAAGGCCCGGCATCGTATCCCATCCGCACGTCGCCGCCCGCCGTGCGCTGGACGGCGGCCGTGTTCACAGGCGACGGCGTCCGCGTCAACTGGCCGGCCAGCAGCGACAAGAACGTGATCGGCTACCACGTCTACCGGGCGCCCGTCCCCGCACGCTCACACTGGGCGCGCTCGTTCAACCCGATGGACTTCGACAGGACGCTCAAGCGGATCACGACCGAGCCGGTCAAGGGCACGGAGTTCCTCGACAAGGCGGCCCGGATCAACGGCCCAGCGTCCGAGCTCGAGTGGCCCGACTCGTTCGTCTACGCCGTGCGGGCCGTGAACTCCTGGGGCCTGGAGGGCGGGCAGGGCCCGACCACGCTGGCCGTCCCCGACGCGCCCGGCCTGGTCCGCGTCATCCCGTGGCTCGACGGCCGACGCCTGGTGATGTGGTCGCCCGGCCGCGGCCAAGGGGTGAGCGGCTACTTCGTGACCCGGCAGGACGACTGGAACCGCAAGTACGGCTTCCGCTGGCACGCCGCCCCGCAGGCAACGTTCGGCTTCTGGGACGGCATCGACTTCCCCACCGCCGACCGGCGGCGATACTACGTGAGCGGCGTCGACGTCCTCGGCACCGTCGGCATCCCCAGTTCCGGAGCGTGGAGTCATGGTTTTCCTTGAGATGACGAAAGGTGCCGGCCTCGTCCTGATGTTCCCGATCGTGGCGGCGCTGGCCGCGTCGTGCGCGCCCGTGAAGACACGGACCGAATGGGTCCGCGTCCGGCCAAGGACCCACGACCGCCACCTGCGTAATCCGGGGATGGGGCTGATCATCTACGGCCGGCCCGACCCGCCGCCGCCCGAGGCGGACATCTACTACGACACCATCGTCTGGCACGACGTGGAGACGGAGCCGGGCGTCTACAACTGGCAGACGCAGAGGGTCAAGCGGCTGTTCGAGGTCGCACGCAAACACAACCGCCGGGTGGCCCTGCGCCTGGTGACCAGTTGGCAGAACTACCCGAACCCGATCCCCGATTATCTCGTCCGGCAGGGCGTGAAGCTCTTCCCGCACGGCCGCAGGCCGAAGAGCTTCCGCGTCTTCATGGAGCCGGAATGGTGGAGCCCGAAATACGTCCGGGCGTACAAGGACCTGGTGCGGGCGTTCGGCAGGGAATTCGACGGCCATCCGACGATCGACTGGATCGACATGCGGTACTACGGCTTCTGGGGCGAGGGCCACCGCTACCAGCAGACCGTGCCGTGGCCGAAAGACGTGGACAAGCGGGAGTTGCTCAAGCGGTTCATCGACGTCCACTTCGAGGCGTTCAAGAAGACGCCGATGGTGATCCAGACCGCCTCCGACTACAAGACGCCGTATCCGGAGGGGACGGCGATCGACTACGGCCTGGGCAAGGGCGCCTGGATGCGGCGGGACGGATTCGGGCCGTTCATCAACGCGCAGGAAGACAAGCTGATGAAGGGCCACTGGAAGACGTCGCTGGTGATCGCCGAGAACGGCGGGAGCCTGCGGGACTTCTTGGCCGGCAAGATCCGCAAAGAGTGGATCGAGGACTCGAAGCCGATCAGCATCGACTTCCTGTTCGACCAGATGTTCGAGTTCCACGTCAACTACTTCCCGCTCGGCTGGGGCATCCAGGACTACCGGGCTCTCAAGGAGCAGCGGCCCGACCTGTTGAAGAAGGCGTCACTCAGGACCGGCTACCGGATGGTGGTCACCGAGGCGGCGTGGCCCGCCACGGCCCGGCCCGGCGAGACCGTCACGGTCAAGACGGTCTGGCGCAACACCGCCGTGGGAAGGCTCCCCTTCCGCTACAGGCCCACGGTCTGCCGCATCGATCCGGCGGGCAAGGTCACGGACCAGGCGGGCGCCGCGGCCGACGTCACCCAGTGGTATGAGAATGAAGACCACGACGTCGAGTTCCGGCTGAAGATCTCTTCGGCGGCGCCGCCCGGCGTTCACGGCGTCGCCGTTGCCCTCATCCGCGACACGGACAAGAGCCAGCTCCCCGCCATCGCGCTCGGGATCGAGGGCGACATCGGCTCGCACGTCTACAAGCTTGGGACCGTGCGAGTCATACGCTGACGGGCCCGGCGCATAAGCTTATTCCGGCTGGAACCACTTCGGTACGGCGAGGCGTGTCTTCAACTTGCCGACCGATACCTCGACAACGCGCGGGCTGACCTTTCCGAGGGACGCCTTTGGCGGGCCCTCGGCCGATGCGTCCGTCGCCGTAAGCACATTGACGAAGACGGTCCGCGTGGAGGCGTTGCCCGGATCAAGTTGCACGACGTGTTTGCCGTACTTGCGGTGATAGCTGTCGCCGGCCACGTCCCGCGTCGTCCCGGTCGCCGGGTCGAACTCCCTCGCGCCGGTCCGCGAGTTGAGGACGATCTTGTGGCGGGCGGGGGCCAGTATCTGGCAGAAGAGCCGGCCTTCGCGCCGCTCGAACGGATAGGCAGGGTCAGACCACGTCGGTCGCGTCGGCGGACGGTTGCCGACCCTGACAAGGCCGGGCTCGAACATCGGCGGCTGGTCGCAATGAAGCTGCCACAGCCGCTTGACATCGGGCCGAGCCGTTTCGACGATGTCCAGCACCACCAGGTGCTGGTAGCCGAGCCAGACCAGCTCGCGGACCCACGTCCTGCACTTGGCGGCGGGATTCGCCTTCGACAGGTCGACACGGCAGCGGGCCTCGCGCGGCGTGACCTGCCAGTCCGCGATGCGGGCAACGTCCATGCCTGCCTTCTTGCGGATGGCGGACCACTCGGCCCAGGTGGCGTGGTCCCACTTCGTCCCCGCCCGCGTTAGCTGGTCGCCACGGTCGTCCTCGATTCGCGGATCGGTGAACAGGATCACGTTGGTCGAGATGGCGTTCCGGTGGTACTGGTCTGCGCGGCAGTCATAGGGCTTGGTGTAGATGCCGCTGCGGGAGGCAAGCGGCGCGTGTCGGAACACCTGGAACTGCCCCGCGGTCACGCTGCCGTGGACGTTCATCGGGTCGCCGGCACGGAAGTACACGTGGGTCGCAGCATCGGCGCGCTCGGGTCTCGGCCATGAGCTCCGGAAGAACGCATAGCCACAACTGTCCCGCCCGAAGACCGCCGCCCGCGGAAGATCGGTCAGCGGACGCGGCGCCACTGTCGGGTCCCGGAACATGAAGTTCCACATGTACGCCGAATGGTATAGCGACACCCCACACTTCCGGTTCCAGCGCCGCGAAAGACTGCGCCCGTATCCGTCGCGCGTCAGGTACGACGCCAGGTCGAGGCCCTGCGAGAACTGGTCCTTCACGTTCCAGATGCTCATCCGCTGGTCGTTGCAGTCGGTGAAAGAGATCCCCGGCCGCATGTACCACAGATAGAAGCGGACGATGTCGCCGAGCCAATCACCCTGGTGCTCGCGGATCCACGGCGCGGGGTTGCGGCCGGTGGCAGACCACCACGCGGCGAGAAGATGGCCCAGGTCGACGTATGTGTAGTAGAACGTGTAACGCCCGCCCGTCGCGGCGCTATCGACCCAGTCGTACGTCTGGAAGAACTCGTTCACCCCCCACGTGCGGAACAGTCGGAGGTACCTCGCCGCCTTGGGGCTGTCGCCCTGGAGCGCAATGCCGGCGATGGTAACGGCGGCCAGCGCCCCCGGCGTGCGCGAGTAGTAGAAAGGCGCTCGCCCATTGACGATGTGGTCGTAGAAGTAGTCGGCCCCTTGCTCGATCCGCGCCGCGACCTGCGTGCGCGTCGGCTCGTCCAGCTCGTTGCGGACCCAGTCGTAGAGGGTAGCCAGGCGGACCACGTTCATGCCCTGGTCACTGATGTTGCCGCCCTTCCAACCCATCGCCTTGAGCCCCGAGACTGCCGAGTCGAGATCCTCCCGCTTGCCGTCGATAATCCACTCGAGCGC
>CAZDHT010000112.1:0-15120 GCA_964505325.1 uncultured Planctomycetota bacterium
CCGTCAATATAAGGAGTAGGAGAACACGCGCCAGACAGCGGGCCGGTCGCAAAGCGAAGGTCGTTGTGGGCAAGACCCCCCGTTGGAGGAGCATGCCCATGTGGACCGACGCCCGCCTCACCCCGGAGGACCGGCTCCGCGAGGTCGCCGCCATCCTTGCCGAGGGCTACCTGCGTCTCACCCGAGGCCGCATGAACGCGGCCGACGGGCCGCCTTCTGGCGATGCAGCTGCCGCTGAAAACTCTCAAGAAAGCTCTCAGAAAGCCCTTGAGCTGTCGGCAGAAACACGGCTCAGCGTCAGTCTACTGACCTGCGTGCGTTTCAAAGAGGGTTGGGTATGCGTCGCGGCCGTTGATCATGGGTGGTGCCGGATGGCAGCACTCGCTGGTCAAATCCGGGTTTCTGCAACCACACAGGTTCAGCCGGATGCCGTAACCGGCTGCTGTTTCCTTGAGCCACTTATACTTGCGCGCTCGGTAAGCTCGCTGCGGAATCCGCACCGTGCGGCCACCGCAGTAGCGATTGATCTTGTCGGTGTAGAGGTGCGCGGCGGATTGTTCTGCCGCTTTTCTTGTCGCCTTGGACCGCCTTGCGAAGTCCGTTCGGCGAGTGTAATATAGCTGCTGGAGAACAAGGCAGTGCTGGTGGAAGACCTGCAAGTTGATCGCGAACGCCTCGCCGGTCTATGTCGGCGCTACGGCGTGGTCACCGAGCACGTGCCGAACCTTCTGAGTCATCTTGGCGCCCTGATCGCGGGCTTGGAGCAAGAGGTCAACTGGCGAGAGGACGACACCCAAGCGTGACCGCTGGAATCGCATTCAAGTACACGAACCGGCGTGGTGACGAGTATTTCCTGCACGCCAGGAAGACGAAGACCGGCAAAGACCGGTTTTACGTGGCTCTCAAGTCCGACGGGACGCTGCTTGACGAGGTCCCGCCAGGGTATGAGATCTATGAGAATCCGAACGCCCGGGCGGTTCTCCGGAAGCAGCTTGTCTCGCTGCTGACCGACGAGGAGATACAAACGGTCCACGATGGCATGGCGAAGTTCTCCCACCTGAAGGACTATGAATACAAGCTCGACCTCAGGAAGAAGGAGATCACCATCTATGAGTTCGTGGACCAGTTCCGAGACCTTATGATGGTCCTCGCCCCGCATCTGGCAGAGGACGAGAACGCCCGAAGACAGTACGCTCATCGCTACGGGCGGTTCGAGGCGCTGCTGCGCTTCACCCTCGTGGACGAAAAGAAGAGGGTGTTTCAGGCGGAACGGTTCTGTTTCCTCGGCTCAATCGACGACTGGATTCTGATTGGACGGGCAGGGCCTATTGGCTGGCTTGTCGCGGAATTCGTCAAGCACCTGGGTCAGGAATCGTTTTTCGAGTTAATGTAACACCCGGGAGCGGTTCATGAGGTTTGCTGTGTCGGAGGATCGAATTGAACGAAGCGACCCTGTACCGCGAGCTGTTTGAGACGGCGACAGCGTTCTGCGACCTGCGTCCGTGGAAGACATACGCAAACGCGCATTGCTTCGCCGTGAAGGTCGAGGAGGAAGAGCATCCGCTCTTCGCCAGTATCCTGGGCAACGGGGGCGAAGAGTTCGGCCTGTCGCTCATGCGGGGCGAGGCGGGCTATGACCGCTTGCTGACCATGTTCAGTGCCGACTTCGATGACGACGCCGGGGAACAGATGAACATCATCGGCTTCACGATGACGCCGATGGCGCTGGTCCCGCCGGACTTCCGGCGGCCGTTTCGACTGGCCGGGCCGCGATGGACCGCGAGGGGTGCGGTCGTTCCCTTCTTCCTGATCAAGGAGCTGGGCAAGCGCCCCCGCGGACTTTGCGTGGAAGATGCACGGCTCGTGCTGCACGTTCTGAAGGGTGTGCTCAAGGCGCATCACGGCGGTTTGCTGACGCCGAAGCTGCTGATGCCCGGTGACGAAATGCTGACCCTCACGCTGTCCGGCGACCTGGCGGACCCCGATGTGGGAACCGCGTGGATCAAATACGAAGAAGGATCCGCACCAACGACCGGTGAGGCAGCGCCGCTGGTCGGCGGGATCGAATCATTGCCCATCCTTCCGCACAGATGGTTCGTTGGGTTTCCCGTTCTTCCCATCCGCATTGACAACGACGACCGGACGATGCGAGCTGTGCTCGTAGTGGACGCCGCATCGGAGCTCATCTTGGGCACCGAGGTCGTCGCTGGGAACGACATGCGTGAAGCAAGCAACTGCTTGCTGCATACGCTGGAACAAGCCAGAGGGCTGCCGCGTGAAATGGTCTTCTCAAGCCGCCAGTTGTTCGATGCAGTGGCCTCGGGGCTTGAATCGCTAGGTGTCACATGCACGCTGCAAACGGAGCTTCCTGTTCTGAATCGGGTTGTAGCCGAACTGGTCGCCCATTTTGGCGCAAACGAGGGCAGGAGCCGGCGACGGCGCAGAACAAGGCGGCGGCGTTAGGGCCGCCCGCTGACGCCGCCTTCACCGGACACGCGGTTTGCGATGGAATGTGGACACATTGAGCTATGAGATCGTTCTGACACCCGCCGGTCATCTTCTCCTGCGCAAAGGCGAAGCAGAGGGGACCGACAAGCCCGACGCCTGGATGAAGAGGGCCGCTGACGCGTTCTTGTCATGCCAGGCGGCGGGTCTCTTCGCGCTCGCCGCCACAAGGCCGGACGCACCTCCTCCTCCGTCCTTTTCCTTTTGGCGGGATTTCGCCTGTCGTTACTTGACACAGCTTTGCCGCACGCCTGAGTTCACGGGAGACCGTCTCAGCCCGGCCGATCCGCCCGCACCGGCGGAGACGGCGACCATGCTGCTGAGCGCGCCGCCCATGCAGGGCGGGGAGTATCTGAAAGCGGCGGTCCTCGATAACATCTGGCGCGACTTGGACGGGTGGGCGCGGGACGAGGTTGCGTCCTCCGGCGACGGCCTGTCAGGTTGGCTGAAGCGGCGCGCCCTGCTCTGGCACCAGATCGGGCGGGTGTGTTTTCATCTGGCCGAAAACAAGCGCGACCCGGAGTATCCGTTCGCGTTTCTCGCGACGTACGCGCCGCGGCTCTCCAAAGGCGGGCGCGTGCAGTACCAGCCAGTCAGCAAGGCCCTGCAGGAGTACGCCGGCGCGCGTAACAAGAAAGCCCTGATCAACCTGCTTTCGCCCGTGCATCTGGCGTCTGAGAAGAGCGCTTTCGTCAAGGAGCTGGTCGATTCGGGCGATGTGTTCCAGCCCTTGGCTTGGACGCCTGGCGAGGCGTACCGTTTTCTCCGGGATGTGCCTCTGTTTGAGGAGAGCGGCCTTCTGGTGCGGGTTCCAGATTGGTGGCGCAAGCGCCCCCGGCCGCGCGTAGGCGTGACCATCGGCGAAAAGAAGCAGAACCGGTTCGATGCCGACGCGATGCTGGACTTCAGGGTCGAGCTGGCTCTGGGTGAGCAGAAGCTAACGGAGGAGGAGTGGCGTGAGCTCTTGGCGGCTGGCGATGGGTTGGTTTATCTGAAGGGCCAGTGGGTCGAGGTCGACCGAGAGAAGCTCTCCGAGGCGTTGGAGCACTGGAAGCGCGTGGAGACCGAGGCCGCCGAGGGCGGGATTTCGTTCATCGAGGGCATGCGGCTGCTTGCTGGTGCGCCCGCTGACCTCGGCGCGGACGACGCGTCCGGGGGAGAGAATCGCGAATGGTCATTTGTGAACGCCGGCGGGTGGCTGTCGGATATCCTGGCGAGTCTGCGCGATCCCGGCCGGCTGGCGGCCGCCAAGCCTGGCGAGGACTTTCGTGGAACGCTCCGGCCCTACCAGGAGACCGGACACAACTGGCTTTGGTTCCTCTCAAGCCTGGGTCTGGGCGCGTGCCTTGCAGACGACATGGGTCTTGGCAAGACCATTCAGATACTCTCGCTCCTGCTGGCCCTCAAGAAGGCGAAGACAGCACCTCACAAGCCGTCGCTGCTGGTGCTGCCGGCCTCGCTTCTGGCCAACTGGAAGGCTGAGATAGAGCGGTTTGCGCCCACGCTTGAGGCGCGATTCGTCCATCCGTCCGAGTCCGGCAAGTCCGAGCTTGCCGCTATGGCCGAGGACCCCGGCAAGGCCTTTCTGCAAACCGATGTGGTTCTCACCACCTACGGCATGCTGCTGCGGCAGAAGTGGCTGCTGGAGCTGAAATGGCGGCTGGTGGTTCTGGACGAGGCCCAGGCCATCAAGAATCCGTCCGCGCGCCAGACACGGGCGGTCAAGAAGCTCAAGGGCGAGGCAAGGATCGCGCTCACGGGCACGCCGTTGGAAAACCGCCTCTCCGATCTGTGGTCGCTCTTCGATTTCTTATGCCCCGGCCTGCTCGGGTCAGTCACGAAGTTCAAGGAATTCGTGAAGGCTTTGGAAAAGCGCGAGCGAGGCCGGTATGCGCCGCTGCGCAATCTCGTGCAGCCTTACATCCTGCGCCGGCTTAAGACCGACAAGAGCATCATCGCCGACCTTCCCGACAAGACCGAGATTAAGGCCTTTTGCGGGCTTGTGAAGAGGCAGGCGGCGCTGTACGCGAGATCGGTGCGCGAGTTGGCCGATGCGCTGGACGAGTTTGAGGGCATAAAGCGGCGTGGGCTGGTGCTGTCGTACCTGCTCAGGTTCAAGCAGATCTGCAACCACCCGAGCCAGCTCATGGGCGATGGGGAGTATGACCCGGCTGACAGCGGCAAGTTCGACCGCCTGCGGGCCATCTGCGAGGAGATTACTTCGCGGCAGGAGAAGGCTCTCGTGTTCACCCAATTCCGCGAGATGACCGGGCCGCTCGCCGCTTTTCTCGCGGAGGTGTTCGGCCGCGAGGGGCTGGTCCTCCACGGCGGCACGGCGGTGAAGAAGCGCAGAGGCCTGATCGACGCCTTCCAGCGGGAGGACGGCCCGCCGTTTTTCGTGCTCTCCCTCAAAGCGGGCGGCACAGGGCTCAACCTCACCGCTGCCTCGCACGTGATTCACTTCGACCGGTGGTGGAACCCGGCCGTGGAGAACCAGGCCACGGACCGGGCTTTTCGTATCGGCCAGAGCCGCAACGTCCTGGTGCACAAGTTTATCTGCCGGGGGACGGTCGAGGAGAAGATCGACGCGCTGATCGAGGAGAAGATGGGACTCGCCGGCGACATTCTGGAAGGCGGCGCCGAGACCACGCTGACCGAGATGAGCGACGAGGAGCTGCTCAAGTTGGTGGCGCTCGACATCGACAGGGCGAGCGCATAGGAGATTTGCCATGGGCTGGTACTACGGATGGAGACCATACGTTCGCGTGGCGGTGCGCCGCGCGCGCGCTTTGAAAAAGATGGAAAAGCTGCGCAAGAAGGGTCTCGATATCCAACCCGTCGAGATCGAGGGAAGGAAGATCGCGCGGACATTCTGGGGCGAGGCATGGTGCGATCACCTCGAGAAGTTCAGCGACTTCGCCAACCGCCTCCCGCGCGGGCGCACATACGTGCGCAACGGCTCTGTCTGCCATCTCGAGATCAAGCAGGGCGCGGTCAAGGCCATGGTCAGCGGCTCCGAGCTCTACAACGTGAACGTAAGGGTCAACGAGCTTCCGAAGAAGAAATGGCGCGAGGTCAAGCGGCGCTGCTCCGGGCAAATCGGCTCCATGCTGGAGCTGCTCAAGGGCAGGCTCTCGAAGAGCGTGATGGCGGTCGTCACCGACCGCGACAACGGGCTGTTTCCGCTTCCTGGGGAGATCAGCCTCAAATGCAGTTGCCCCGACTGGGCCGTCATGTGCAAGCACGTGGCTGCGGTGCTTTACGGGGTAGGAGCGCGGCTCGATGAGAAACCCGAACTGCTTTTCCTCTTGCGGGGAGTGGACCATGAAGAGTTGATCAGCGCCGAAGCTGATGTGGCGGCAGCCACCGCCGGGAAGGCAGGGAAGCGCAGGCGCATCGCCGATGGCGATCTCGCAGACGTGTTCGGCATCGAGATGACTGAAGAAGACAGGGCGGATGCTGAGAAACCCACACGGCATCGGAGGAAGAGAGCGGCGTCCAAGTCGAAGACCTCTCGCTCCGGCAAAGCAAAGGGAACTGCAAAAAAAACCGGCAAGCCCCGAAAACAAGCGGCAAGAAGAAACGCGAAAGTAGATGAGAAGACGGCGCGCAAAAGGCCGGCTCACGAGCCAAGAGGAGCGGCCCTAAAGAGGACTTCGCACGCCGCTTCGAGCGTCCGGCCCCCGACGGGCAGGGCCGTGGCAACGCTGCGCGCGAAGTTCAAGATGTCGAAGAGCCAGTTCGCACGGCTCCTCGGGGTGAGTGCCCCTACCGTCGGCAACTGGGAGAAGACCAAGGGCCGCCTTAGCCTGCAGGTACGCACGCGAAATGCGTGGAGTATTGTGTCGAGCCTTACAAAGCGAGAAGCGTGGCAACAACTGAACAAGTCATAGCCCGTGACAGCGCGGGTTACGAGACTATGGGTAAACCACCACACCTTCCCGCGTGGCGGTCAAGAAAGGCGTCGGCGATCTGCATCACCATCGGGTAGTCCTGCCTGTCCTGCCGCTCCTTCTCCCAGATGAACAGGCTGCCCATGCCGAAGCGGTACAGGATCAGTTCGGACGGCCCGGTCTCCTTGCGGGAGTGCCTCTTCGAGCCGCCGTACTTCATCTGCAATCCTTGAATATGGGATTCCTGAGTTTCGTCCGCAGCGCCGGCAGGTCCGCCTTGCGGAGCAGGATTCGCGGGTGGCTCTCGGTCACCTTCCGCTGGTTTTTGGGCGGGGGCGGGGTTTGGAACGTCCAGACCTTGCCGTCCACCATCACCGGGTCGAACGGCATCACCCACTCGGCCGACCAAGGCGGCGGGATCTTCTCCGGCTCGGCACCCAGCGCGGCGGGCGCCATCGCGCTGGCGAGTGCCAGCGCGGCCACTGGAGCATGTCTTGACACCGTTCGTCTTCCCCGTGTGCACGACCGTGGCCGGTCAATCTCCAGCCGTACCCTAGCACCCCGGCGGGCCGGGGGCAAATGCATTCATGCGGGCGCGGGGCCATCACCGCGTCTTTGGCTCGGCCCGCCCGAGGGGGATGACCTTCACCGCCACGTCGGTCTTGAGCGCGGGGATGCGGAGGACGAGATCGCCCTTCACCTGCCGCTGCTCGGTGCGCGTGATACGCCCCGTCATCGTGTCCCACCATTCGACGTGGTAACGGCCGGACGTGAGTTTGCCGATGCGGATCGCGCCGGGAGAGACCGGCTTGATCTTGTCCGCCGCACCGGACTTCTCCCACGTCCAGGCGCGGTTCTGTGCCCACACCCGCGCCCACGTGTCGCCCCGCAGCACGCGGACGCGGGCGTCGTCGGTCGAGTGGTCCGCAGGCCGCAACGCCGGGTCGAGCCACGGCGTACCCCGCAGAAACTTGCTGAGCGCGGCGTAATGGTAGTACAGCTTGTTCGGCCGCACGTACTCGTCCCACCACCACATCAACGGCGTGGCGCAGGACCCGCTCAGAGCGCCGGCCCAGATGGCGTTGTGTAGGTGAACGCCGCGCTTGTCCCGCTCGTTCACGACGTTCTTCGTCGCGCCGTAGACGCCCGCTTCGGCGCCGCCGAACTCGCCCAGGAGGTACGGCTTCCCGTACCCCGAGATGATCGAGAGGCTGCTCAGCACCTTGCCCGCGCCGTCGGTGTCCCACTCGTTCAGGTAGATGTGGTGCTGGGCGAGGTCGAGCCACTTCATCCGGTTCATCTCGTCCCAGATGCGGTCGGTGGCGAGCGAATTGCTGAGCAGGTGGCCGTGGGCGTCCCACGTGCGGACGTGGGCGGCCATCTCGGTCAGCCACGGCTTGAAGTACTTGTCGCGGACGGAGCTGTCGAGCTCGAGCGGGCCGAGCACGACGTACTCCATCTCGTTGAAGAACTCCCACGCGGCGACGGCCCGCGAATGGCCCCACCGCGCCAGCGCGTAGCGCAGCCGGTTCTTGAAGGCGGCCCGCGCCGCGGCGGAGGTGAAGTATTCCTCCGGCTTGGTGACAGGGCCGCCGCGGCTCCGCCAGTACGGCGAGAACTTCTCCTTGATGTCATGGAAGTTCTCGAAGCAGAGCATGAGGGAGACGCCGCGTTGCTCGGCCCGCCGGATCACTTGGTCGAGTTGCCAGGCGCGGCACAGGTCGTAGCGGCCCGTCTCCTGGTGCTCGAATCCGAGGCACCACGAGCAGAGCCAGAGGCGGAGGAAGTTCTGCCCGGTCGCCGCCATCTCGTCGATGTAGCGGAGCAGGTCGAGCATCCGGACTTCGTCGCGCCGCTGCCGTCGGACCTGGCGCGCCTGGGCCGTCAGCCCGCCGGGCGGAACGGGCTTCTCGTTCGGCGGCCGCTTCCGGCTCCAGCCGATGTTCTGGCCGATGAGAAACACGCCCTCCCCCGCGGCGTTCTGGAGGTAGCGGGCCGGCCGGCCGCGCCGGAGCGGGCCTTTGGTCTGCGGCGGCGTCGCGACCAGCGCTCCCCGGCGGACCGCGCTCTTGAGACCGCCGACCACGGCGGCCACGCGACACGTGTACGAGCCCTTGAGCGGCGGTGAGAAGCGGACGCGAAACTCGGCGGCGCCGTGCGGGGCGAGGTGCCCCGCGCCGCGCTGGCCCACCGGCACGCGCCGGAAATCGCGGAACCAGAATGCGGGGACGGCGAACACCTTGCCCGACTGGTGCTTGAAGTAGGCGACCACGTGGACTTGGGCGGGATCAAACGGGTTCCGCACCCCGGGCTTGACGTTCAGCCGAATCTCATACGGCTCGAACGTGGGGACGGTTGCGGCTGGAGCGGGTTGGGCGGTGCGGCCGTCGCCGCTCCATAGCGCCGTCGCCAGCAGCGCCGCCGCGATGTAACGTTTCATGCTCCCAGACCTCGATGCGGTCCGGCCAGCTTCGTCCGCGATCTCCGAAGCGCCGCGCCCTCCGTCATAACCGACACAATGGGCGATGCGACAGAAAAATGCGACGCCGATTGCCTTCGCGCGTCATTCCGTGCAATGTTGCCGGTTCACATTCCGCGTCCCGGACCCCGGCCGCGCCGGCCAACAGCAGCACGATTATGCCCGTCGCCGCTCGCCTCTTCTCTCCTTTCAGGTGCCGGCCTGCCTCGCGCCCTTGATCGTCTACTTCTTCTTCGGCGGCGGCATCTGCATCAGCAGCCAGTGGGCGCAGGCGGGCTGCTTCATCGAGGGGAAGGCGTCTTTCAGCCGCTCGCCGCCGTCCGGCCCCAGCCCTTCCTTCTTGTACTTCTCGTCGCCGGTCAAGTGGTACAAGACCGCGTTCAGCTCGGCGAAGTCGCGGTAGCTGTAGCCGCCGTGCTTCTTGTTCGCCTCGATGGCCTCCGCCATCCGCTTGCAGATGAACAGCGCGTCCGGGTCGCCGGTGTGCAGTGCGGCCATCGCCGCGGCGCGGCTGAAGACGAACGTGAACCACCAGTTGATGGTGGTCTTGACCGTCCCGTCTTTCTGCTTCCGGCTCCTCTGGGGGAGCTTGATCTCTCCCGCCTCGGCCATCTTCTTGTAGTTGGCGATGCAGACCTTCATCAGCCGAGCGGCATCCTTGTCGCCGGTCAGGTCCAGGTAGCGGTACAGCGCCCGCCACGACCAGCCCGTGGCGCGGTGGACGACGGGGCCGCGGTAGCCGGCGTAGTAGCCGCCGTGGGCGCCGATGGTGCGCAGGTTCTCGAACGAGCGCTGGTCGCCCATCAGCAGGTAGCGGTCGTAGACCAGGTCCATCACCATGTGCGCCGGGTTCGGCAGCCAGAACGTCGAGCGCGGGTAGCGGCCGGCGGAGTACTTCTTCGCCTCTTCAGCGAAGTCGGCCTTGGCGTCCCAGGGATACGGGCGGCGGGTCCAGTCCTCGCTGCGGTTGTTGGCGCGGAAGTGGTTCCAGTCCTTGTAGCTGAAGGGGTCTACGTCCTCGATGCGGTAGGCGCGGACGTCGCGGAAGTGGCGGCTGCGTGCGTCGCCGTTGAGGAGCCAGCCGTGCAGCCCCGTGACGAACCAGCGGAAGAGGTAGTTGTCCTCTTTCATCGGCTGGCGGGCGGCGCGCGACGAGTGCCCGCCGCAACTCCGCCACTTCTCGCCGAAGACCTGCCAGCCGTAGGCGTTGCCGTAGAGGCCGTCGGTGCTGAGCATCCGACGGTCGTAGGCCGCGGTCCGGTTGTTGGGCGTGTTGGTCAGGCCGCTGGTGGGCACGGTGAACGGGCCGAGGTCGGCGAGCGCGCCGGTCGCGGCGACGTGTTCGAGCGGCGGCCGCGGCAGCACCTTCGAGTCCCAGACCCCGGCGATCTTCGCGGGGTCCGGCTTGTCCTTGGCGTAGAAGTGCAGGACAATCTCGTGGCCCTTGGCGGTGGCGTCTTCGAGGAAGTGGTTCACTTTGTACTCACGCGGAAAGAGCGCCACGCGAAGCCGGCCGTCGCCGAAGACCTCGACGCCCTTGGGGAACTGCTGCCAGAAGTTGAGCAGGTGCATCACCACCCCGCCGCGGTCCGTCTGGACGAGTGTCGTCCCGGTGGCCTGGTTGCCCGCCGACATCTCCTCTTCCTTTCCGTCGGAGCGCCGCCACACCCTGTAGCCCCGGAAGCTGGCGGTCTTGCCCTCGGGATAGCGCCAGTAGTCGCGGCGTTCGGTGTTGTAGCCCTGGCACTTCTTCCAGGTGTCCGCCCCGTTCGAGTCCTGGTAGAGGCAGACCGACCGGCCCTTGGCCACGAAGGGAGCATCGAAGGGCCTGCCGCCGTGCCCGGCGATCGAACACGTGACCTTTGAGCCGTTGAGCTTCAGCCACAGCGACGCATCCTCGAAGCACGGCGTGCCGACGCTCTTGGGGAAGTTGTTGCCGATGATGACATCGCAGAAGACGGCCGTCGAGCCGGCGAAGAAGTCCATCAGGTAGTCGTAGCGGTACATCCCCTTGCTGTAGCCCTTGCCCCCCCGTGCCTTGTGCAGGCCGCGGGCGCGAACGCGGACGCGCATCGGGCCTTTCTCGATGACCTCCACGCTCCGCGTGCTCTCGGACGCGTAGTATTTGTCGCCGAACGTGTCTTCGATGACCGTGCCGCAGTCGGGCGTCGTGGCCAGCAAGTCCTTGCCGTCGATGACCACGGTCTTGAGCAGATTGAACTTCTTCCGGTCGACGATGAACGTCGCCGCGCCCGTGTTGACCGTGATCGTGTCGGCTGCCTCCGCCACCGTCAGCTTGTGCTTCGGCGCGGCGGGCGGCCTGGGCAGCTTGATGTTCGTCAGGTACAGGACCCGCTTGGTGTTCGCCGCGATGTTCGCCTGGAAGTCGACCAGCACCCAGCGGATGGAGTTGTCCTTTTGCCACCAGCACGCGAGGATGCGGAACTGCGCGGGCACGACGCCCGGCTCACCCGGGACGCTCCTGTCGAGCAGTTGCAGCTCGCTCACGTCCATCGCCTGTCCGGGCAGCAGCGGCACGCCGCCGGAGACGTAGCGGAGCCCGCCCTTGCCGCGGTGCTCCTTCAGCTCCAAGGGGATCTCCCACGCCGCCGCCGCGTGAGCCAGCACCAGGACCGCCAGGCTTGCAGATGCGAATCGCCTTGTCATTGGGACCTCCGTGCAAAAGTGCAGGCCGGGATTCTCCGCGCGCGTTTCATCCGCCTGCATTATCCCGCGTCCGGGTGCACTGTCAAGCTGTTACGCCCTTCCCGGTTGTGTCGGGCCATGCCCCCAACCTGTTCCATTGTTCCATCCATTTCTGGAGCGTCTTCCACATCGCGTAGGCCAGGAAGGTGACGAGGATGTGGGCGTGAACGCGGGGCTTGAATCGTTCTTCGCCCCTGTTATCATCAACGGCCATGAGGGTGACGTTGTCCAGATGGAAGGTGGTCTTCGCGGGTGTTGTGGCGGTACTGGTTCTGTTGGCGGTCATCTATGGTCCTTCAGTCTATGCAAGGCTTTCTGCGGCGAGGACGTACCGGAAGGCAGCCGAGCTGTCGCGACAGGGACGCCTCGATGAGGCGGTAGAAGCGCTGGAGGAAGTCCTTGCGCTTCGGCCGCACTTCGGGGAGGCGTGGCACCTGAAGGGCCTGGTCCTGCGTGAACTCGGTCGTGCCGACGAGGCCCTTGCGGCACTTGAGAACGCCACCCTGCACGGCCCGAACAATGCAGAAGCCTGGCGGGACAAGGCGACGGTGCTGGCCGAGCTGGGCCGTCCAAGCGATGCTCTCGCGGCCTACGAGGCCGCCACCGGGCGCCGGCCAGGTTGGGCGGATGCCTGGTACGGCAAGGGAGTTGTGCTCCGTCGGCTCGGCCGGACGCATGCGGCGCTGTCGGCCTTTGAGAAGACCGTTCAGTGCGACCCCGAACACGCGAACGGGTGGTGCGGCAAGACGTTCGCGCTCACCCATCTGGGTCGTCACCAGGAAGCCCTTGCCGCGTGCAAGGAAGCCCTGCGGCTGATGCCCGAACTGGCCGACCTCTGGTGGTGCAAAGGCGTGTCGCTTGCGAAGCTTGAGCGCTACGGTGACGCGCTGACCGCTCTGGACAAAGCCACCGAACTGAACCCGCAACACGCCCCCGCCTGGAGCAGTCTGGCGAGCGTGAACCTGGACATGGGTCGAAGCCTGCCGGCTCTCGCCGCTGCTACCGAGGCGGCCAGACTGGACTCCAACGACCACCTCGCGTGGTTCAACAGGGCGGCCGCCCTGTGTCGTCTCGGGCGCACCGACGACGCCTTGGTAGCGCTGCGACGGGCGATTGAACTGGACAACCGATGCCGTGAGGAAGCGCGAAAAGACGAAGACGGCCACTTCGCCGGGCTGCGGGGTAACCGGGCGTTCCAGCGGCTCGTCGGCCTTCGCGGTGTTGACTAGGCCGGATCAGTCACTCACCGCAGAGAACGCGGAGGACGCAGAGAGGATAGAGAGCAACAGGAAACCGGGGACAGATAACTTTCTTTCGCCGGAGAACGGACAAGCATTGCGCGGAGCGGATTGGCCCGGCGAAAAAAGTTATCTGTCCCCGCTTTCCCCGGACGTGAGGAACTTGAGCGCGTCGCCGACGGATGCTTCCTTGTGGACCATCTTCGAGATGGCGGCGACCATGCGGCCGGGCCGGTCGTGCTGGAAGGCGTTGCGGCCGATGGACACTCCCTTGCCGCCCGCCGCCAGGGAGCCGGCGACCATGTCGAGGATCTCCTGGTCCGTCTCCATCTTCTCGCCGCCCGCGATAACCACCGGCACCGGGCAGCCCTCGACCACCTGGCGGAAGGTCTCGGGGCTGCCGGTGTAGACGCACTTGACGATGTCCGCGCCCAGCTCCGCGCCGACCCGGGCCGCGTGCTTCACGAACTTGACGTCGAACGGATTGTCGACCTTCTCGCCGCGCGTGTACATCATCGCGACCAGCGGCATGCCCCACGTCCTACACGTGCCGGAGACCTCGCCGAAGTGCCGCAGCATGTCCGCCTCGGTCTGGGCGGCGAGGTTGACGTGGATGGAGACGGCGTCCGCGCCCATCTTGAGCGCTTCTTCAACCGTGCAGACGGGCACCTTCGCGTCCGGGTCCGGGCCCATCGACGTGCTGCCGCTCAGGTGGATGATGAGGCCGACGTCCTGGCCGGCCTCGCGGTGCCCGGCCTCGACGATGCCCTTGTGGAGGATGATGGCGTTGGCGCCGCCCTGGACGATCATCTCGACCGTCTTCTTCATGTCCTCCAGGCCGGGTATCGGGCCGACCGTCGTGCCGTGGTCCATCGGGATGATGACGGTCCGGCCGGACTGGCGGTTCTTGATGCGTTCGAGCCTGATCTGTTTACCGATCACGGTTCAGTCTCCTTTTGCGTACTATTAAGAGTCATGTAATCAATCGAAGCGGGACAAGGAAAAGTGGAAAAGTGGGAAACCGGGAAGGAGAACTCGAAGAAGCTGTTTCAAAACGGTGGAGCAGACATTCCTGTCTGCCCGTTGGCAGGCAAGAATGCCTGCCCCACCAAGAACCCAGATCTCTCGTTGTGAGTTCTGAAACAGCTTCTAAGGCTGCCCGAAGGGCAGCAGACCGGTTCCTTTCCCATTTTCCCGCTTTCCCGTTTTTCCTTTTCTTATCCGAAACTCAATAAGTGGCGGAACAGGGATATGATATCGACCCGGCCCGGCCGGTCAAGCGAAATTGTCCCTCCGACCTGCCCCCGTCGTTTCTGCGGGCGATGCCGCAGCGATGGCGCGGAAGCCACAACTGACAGCATCTGGATCTGCTCGGCGTCCATCGTGTCTCTTCCCTTCTATGCCAGTTTCATGGCAATTTCTTCCTCCAGGATATCTTTCACCGTCAGCGGGTATTGTGGCACGGCCATCCTGGCCGTGTTAAGAATCCGGATTTTCAACACGGGCAAGATGCCCGTGCCACGACGAGTTGTCCAGGGGTCCAGTCGGTTCATGCGAGCTTCCTCGCAATCTCCGCGTCCATCTGCGCAATCTGCGTCCAATGGTTTCTCTTCGTGCGCTTCCTGGTGAAGAAACCGCTACGCCAACTTCATCGCGATTTCTTCATCCAGAATATCTTTCACCGTCAGCGGGACGATGGTCCGGTGCTCTTTCTTGAAGAAGCGCTGGACCTCCGTTGGAACTTGTAGTGCTGGCGCACTCCTCCGGCGCACGAATGATACGACGGCGGCGGGGGCGGTGTCAAGCGCAGAGGGGGCGGTGCGGCGGCAGAGCGGCGCGAGCCCTGTGGCAGCCCCAGGGGGAGTGACCAGGACTGCCGGGGAATAGGGCTCTCCTCGCGGGTGTACCGCGAGTAGCAAGCCGCCGCACCGATGGCGCATTGTACGCCCCGGCCCGCCCCTGTCAAGGCCCTGGCCGGCTGAGTCATCCTCACTTTTCGAGACGGGGAAGCCCGTTCACGGGCCTTCGCAAGGAGCGACAGCTCCGAGAATAGGCCCCGCCTTCAGGCGGGGTCCAGCGGGCCGGGCCTCATGTTTGGCCTTAAGCCCCGTTTACGGGGCTTTTCAGAGGGCTTTAGCCGAGACGGACAAGCCCCGTGAACGGGGCTGAGCGTAGAAGGGGGGGCGGCCGCTGCTCGCGCCCCGCTAAAGCGGGGGCCTATTCTTGCCCGCCTGCGGCGGACTCGGAAAGCAGCGTAAACGCTGCTTGCGCAAGAACCTGCCAAGACTGGGGATGACTC
>CAZDHT010000113.1:0-15075 GCA_964505325.1 uncultured Planctomycetota bacterium
ACCAACCTTTCCACCGGAAATTACATCGGCTCCAACCAGCCAACCCACGGATGTTCCTACATCTCCCCCCTCTACTGTTCCCACTATGGCGCCGACAACAGTATCCTCACCCTTCCCGACGGCAGTTGGGTCAAGAAGTTCTCCGTTCACGGACCTACACGCCCGAGCAGCGCGACGCGATGGTGGGTAAGGTGGAGCGGATGAGACCGTTGGCGGAGGCGCGGGATTGCACCCTCGCTGAACTCGCCCTGCTCTACTGTCTGGCGCACGAGGCCGTGTCGACCATCATCTCCGGTGCAAAGACCGCCGCGCAGGCGCACGACAATGCCAGGGCATCCGAGCTGACGCCGCTGACGCAGGAAGAAATGACCCACATCCAGAAGATTGCTCAGGACGAGACCGGCTAGAGCACGGACCGAGACCGTCCGGACAGGAGACCCCCGAAGAGCGCGGACAGGAGGAGCACGAGCTAAAGCGCTACCTCGGTCGGCTTGCGCTGAGCTCGATGGCCCGACGGGTCAAGCTGCGCGTGCGCAAGCTCAAGACGCACGGGAATCACATTCTCATTGCGATGGGTGAACTGTGGCCCCGGCCCCCGACCGTACGGAACGTTGCCCCGCGCCGGCGGTGTTGCCTGAAATCCAGACCTGTGCTGCAGCAGGACCATCTACGTCGCACGTACGTGGAGCAGGATCTGCGAACACGCACCCGGACCTGAACCATCTGCATGCGCGAACTTCAGAGACCATATGGTACCCAAAATTCGCGCGCGAGCCGGGGCTTGACTTCGGGCACGCAGCCGGTAGGCTGTCCGCGATGCCCGGCCAATTACCGACAAGGGAACACGTTATGGCAAAGAAGAAACTGCGGGTGGCGTTCATCGGTTGCGGGGGCATCGCAGGGCGGCACGCGAAGGCAATGCTGCCGGACCGGCGCGTCGAAATCACCCACTTGGTTGACACGTCGAAGAAAAGCCTGAAGCGATTCAAGGAGCGCTTCCCGGATTTGGCCGACCTGCCGGAGTACGCCGACTATCGCGACGTGCTGGGCGAGGTCGACGCCGTCTCCATCAACACGCCGCACACGCTGCACTACCGGCAGGTGATGGACTCGCTCGACCGCGGCCTGCACGTGCTGTGCGAGAAGCCGCTCGCCTGCACGGCCGTGCGCGCCAGGAAGATCGTCGAGAAGGTGCGCCAGACGCGCCGCAAGCTCCAGATCGCCTACCAGCGCCGGGCGATGCCGCAGTTCCGCTACGTCCGCGAACAGATCCGCTCGCGCGCGATCGGCCGGCTGTGCTACGTCTCGGTCACGCTGTGCCAGCCGTGGCTGGCCGGGACCCGCGGCACTTGGCGGCGAGACCCCGCGCTCTCCGGCGGCGGACAACTGAACGACTCGGGCAGCCATATCATGGACTCGCTCCAGTGGTTCGTCGGGCGGAAGCCGCTGTACGTCTCATCGTTCTCGCACAACCGCGGCACGAAGGTGGACATCGACTCGACGGTGCAGATCGAGTTCGCCCAAGGCGTGCTGGCATCGGTGGTGATCATCGCGACGGCGATGCCGTTCGACGAGCGGTGGATCATCGCCGGCTCGGAGGCGACACTGATCGTGGAGGGCGGCGTACTCAAGCGGGTGGTGGACAAGTACGGGCCCGCCGTCGAGGTCAAGATCCCGAAGCGGAAGGCGATGGACATCACCCGGAACTGGGTGGACGCCATCTACGGCAAGGCGAAGCTGCTCTCGCCGGCGCGGGGCGTGCTCGACGTCGTGCGTATCACCGACGCCGCGTGGAAGTCCGCCGCCCGCGGCGGCAAGCCGGTCAAGCTGTGAAGACCTGACCACGACGACAAAGGGCGCAGGGAATCACCAAGACGGGAATGCGGGCGAAGCGGCCGCATCCTCCGCCGCCGAAAGCCCTCGATCAGCATGCCGATCCGCTCGCTACGGAAGTTAGCGCCGGAGCCTCGCCCCCGCCCCGGCCCTTCTTCTGCTCATGACGTACTCACGAACCCTTGCGAATCTCAGATACCACGTGTTACATGAGATTCACCCGGCCCCGTACACACACGGAAACGCACCTCACCAAGAACCTTCCGAGAACTGCTCTTGACTCCGCGCAAGCGCGAGGGTAACTTTCATGTACCACGTGGTACATGAGAGTTGCACTTGACTTCTTCGCCGGAGGAAGAGGAAAAAGATGAGAAGATCGGAAAGAGGCGCCACTTATTCAGACCTGCTTGACGCCGTATGGGTCCTGCGGAATAGCGCGTACGGCAAGCCACTCGCGTACTTCGTCAGCCTGGTGGGCGGGTACTTGCTGGAGTGCGACTTGAGACGAATGCTGGGCTATCTTGTCCGCAGAGGAAAGCTGAATCGCCGGGGTGAGGGCAAGGACGCTCGGTATACCCTACGCGGCCCTGAAGACGGCGATCGGATCGTCACACTCAAGATAGAAAAGAGCCGCACCCCATGGCGTAACGAGTGGAGCGTGTTCACCTATGACGTGCCGACGACGCACAACACGACAAGGCATCGGCTTGTGCGGTGGCTCCACGAAATGG
Source organism: uncultured Planctomycetota bacterium (assembly GCA_964505325.1). GTDB lineage: Bacteria > Planctomycetota > PUPC01 > PUPC01 > PUPC01 > CAZDHT01. Next base: position 2,565 of record CAZDHT010000113.1, read on the forward strand.
GATTCGCGACGCTCGGCGCCAGTTCATGGGTTTCGCCTTACAACTGGCGGGAATTCCTGCACGGCAGGCTCTCCGGCCCGCAACACAAAGGACGCTTCTATTATCTGGAGTCCGCCTTCGTGACATCTCTCGGCAAGCAGCACGAGGAACACCTCGCCGACCTGTGGGACGTCGAGGACGTCGCGAGGCAATACAGGCAAAGTGCGAAACAGTGCATCGGAGCGCCGGGAGGCAAGGGCCTTCGACAGCAACAGACACGGGCAAGAGCCCTTCTTGCTGCAACCCGCCAACTGGCCCTTGTTGAGAGGGAAGATCCGATGCTCCCAGCTCAGTTCTTGTCGGCCGACTGGCCCCGCGCTCTTGCTCTGCGGTCTCGCGAGTCACTTCGAGCCGCGGTTCAAGAAGCGGTTCAGGATGCGGCTCGCTCCCGAAGGTGAATTTCCGGTACCACGTGGTACACAGAATTTGCCACAGATCGCGAAGAGCGCCAAGAATCTTGCGCCCGTTCGCGGGCACGTGCGCTCACGCTACCCTGCCGGACCCCCGGATGTACTGGTGCATCCCCCACGCGCGGGGGTAAATCTCATGTACCACGTGGTACAACAAGTTTGCAGGCGCTGATCGCGTCCCTCGCGCCATCCTGCCCATAAAAGTTGAAAGTTCCGGTGCCAGGCCGTAACATGATTCGCGGGACAAGAGAGCCCTTTGTGCTCAAAGGAGGCTGAATGGGGAAGAAGAGCGCTCGAAAAACGGCGCGGGGCGTCGCGCGGGGCGTTGCGAAGAAGATCATCGACTCGGCGGGCGAGATTCACCGCGGCATCCTGAAACGGAAGAAGCCGTCCATCAAGATCCCCATCCGATCGCTCTCCAACGTCCGCTACACCCCGAAGAAGGGCTACTTCGAACTCAAGGGCAACAAGAAGACGCGGACCCTCACCGTCAATACGGTCAAGAGCTTCGCGCAGACCCTGCGGATGGTCGAGTTCTCGAAGCAGCTCATCGACACCGACGACATCGCCACCAAGCGGGAAGCGTATTACGTCTCGAAGAACTGGGACGTGGCGCGGTTCCACGAGCAGCCCGAGTCTGACACGGTGATGGACGACGTCGAGGCGATGTACGAGGTCAACCGCGAGCAGCTCGGGTTCATTCCCGACGAGAAGAGCGGGGCCGTGGCCGGGCGGCTAATCGTGGTGGACCGGGAGCAGGGCTCGGGGAAGACGATCCGGATCGACTGCGCGCGCTTCGGGAGCGGCGCCTACTCCATCCCCAGCACGGTGGAGGACCTGAAATTCGAGACCAAGGCGAAGTTCATCCTCGCCATCGAGACGAACGGCGCGTTCCAGCGCCTCGTGAAGCAGGACTTTTGGCGCAAGACCAACTGCATCATTGTCGCGATGGGCGGCGTACCGACGCGCGCCTGCCGGCGTTTCATCCGCCGCCTGGCCGACGCGCACAAGCTGCCTGTCTACGTCTTCTGCGACGCCGATCCATACGGCTACTGCAACATCTACCGGACGCTCAAGGTCGGCAGCGGCAACGCCGGCCACATCAACCGCTACTTCTGCGTGCCGCACGCGCGGTACCTCGGCGTCACGATGGACGACATCGAGAAGTACGACCTGCCGACGCATCCGCTGCAGGAGATCGACAAGAAGCGCGCCCGCGACGCGTTGAGCAACGACCCGTTCGTCAGGCACTACAAGGTGTGGCAGGACGAGCTACAGAAGATGATCAAGGCCGGGGTGCGTGCGGAGCAGCAAGCGTTCGCCAAGCACGGCCTGCCCTACGTCGCCGAGAAGTACCTGCCGGCGAAGCTGAAGCATCCGGAGAAGTTCCTGCCGTGACGCCGATCGTCGCATACATGCTGATCCCGCTGGGCGCGTGTCTGCTCGGCGCGGTGCCGTTCGCCCTGATCCTGTGCAAGGTCATCAAGGGTGTCGACATCCGGGAGCACGGCAGCAAGAACATCGGCGCCACGAACGCGGGTCGAGTGTGTGGCTGGCCCTTCTTTGTCGCGGCGTTCGCGCTCGACTGCGGCAAGGGCCTCGCCCCGGTCCTTGGCGGGCCGATGATTGTGGAAGCGCTGGCCGGCGAGTTCCCCAACGACTGGTTCAAGGTCGCCTACGGGATCTGTGCCATCCTGGGACATACCTTCCCCGTCTACCTGAGATTCAGGGGCGGGAAGGCGGTGGCAACCAGCTTCGGGGTGTTTGTGGGATTGGCGCCCATCACGGCGCTGATCGCGCTGGCCGTGTGGCTGATCGTGCTACTCTCGCTCCGTTACGTGTCGCTCGCATCGATGACGGGCGCGGTCGCGGCGCCCGTTGCGTATGCCGTTCAGCACGGGTCCGCGCTGGGCGACCACCTGCCCGTTCTCGCCTTCACCATCACCATTCCGGTCTTCATCATCATCCGCCACCGCGCGAACATCCGGCGCCTCCTCACCGGGACCGAAAGCCGGTTCAGAAAGAAGAAGACCTAGACGCAGACAGACGCAGGCTGCGCAGACAGAAGAACCGCGCGCCTTCATCTTTACATTCGCGCCCATCTGCGTTACTCTGCGTCTCGTCTCTGTCGAAGGATGCGTCCATGCGAGTTCTGCTCACCAACGACGACGGGATCTTCGCACCGGGCATGATGACCTTGCGCGAGCACGCCGCGAGCCTGGGCGATGTGTGCGTGGTGGCGCCCGCCGAACAGCAGAGCGGGTCGTCACACTCGCTCAACCTGTATCGGCCGATACAGGTCAAAGAGGCGCGCCGCGACGGCAAGCTCATTGGCCACATGGTGCGCGGCACGCCGGTCGACTGCGTCAAGCTGGCCGTCGGTGTCCTGATGGACCGGAAGCCGGACGTGCTCATCTCGGGCATCAACGACAGGGCCAACTTCGGGATCAGCGTGCTGTACTCGGGCACGGTCGCGGCGGCGATCGAGGGCGCCCTGATGGGGATCCATTCCATCGCCATATCGGTCGCCGAGGCCGGGGAAGCCGATCTCGATTACGCCGCCGAGCTGGCCTGTGACCTGGCAAGGGAAGCGATGGCGCATCCGCGCCCGAAGCCGGTGCTCCTCAACGTCAACGTCCCCGCGCTGCCGCGCGACGAGATCAAGGGCGTCAAGTGGATCCGGCACAACGTGGCGCCGTACACCGAACGCTTCCGCAGAGTCGCCGGAGAGAGCGATTGGAAACACTATGAAATCCACGGCGTGACCGGCCCACGTGAGCAGTTCCCCGGGGACGACGTGGCGGCCCTCATCGACGGCTACGTCACCATCACCCCCCTCCGCATCGACTTCACCGATCACGACGAGATCGCCTCGAGAAATGATCGGTGATCAGTGGTCGGTGGTCAGTTTGGCAACGCCTTCCGTCCCAGAACGAGGGCGTGGCCTCTGCGCCGAGCGCAGATTTGGGCCGGACGGGTTCGACTTCCCCCGGCGTTTCGCGTATGATAGGCGCACGATGAAGTTCAGGGAATACGAATCGGCGGGCGGGGGCGAGTTCGAGCTCGACCCCTTCCAAATCGCGGCGGCCGAGGCGATCGACGCCGGTCACTCGGTTCTCGTCGCCGCGCCGACGGGCGCCGGCAAGACGGTCGTCGCCGAGTACGCCGTCGAGCGAGCGCTCGAACGCGGCCAGCAGGTCATCTACACCGCGCCGATTAAGGCACTCAGCAACCAGAAGTTCCGCGACTTCCGCTCGCGCTACGGCGACAAGGTCGGGATCATGACGGGCGACGTGACCATCAACGGCGGCGCGCCCGCGCTCATCATGACCACGGAGATTTTCCGCAACGCGCTGTTCGAAGAGTCCGGCCGGTTCGACAACGCCAAGTTCCTCATCTTCGACGAGGTGCACTATATCAACGACCTCGAACGCGGCACGGTGTGGGAGGAGAGCATCATCTTCGCGCCGCGGAGCATGCAGCTCGTCTGCCTGAGCGCGACGATGCCCAACGTGCAGGAACTTGCGGACTGGATCTCGGAAGTGCGGGACTCGGAGGTACGGGTTGTTCGAGAGGCGCACCGGCCTGTGCCGCTCCGCTACCACATTCATTGCGGCGACCAGTTGGTCAAGCTCGGGCAGCTCGAAGGCGCGATGCGCCGGCAGGCGCGCGCGATGCGGCACAAGGACCGCCCCTCGCGCCGCCGCCACGCCCGCCGGCGCGACACGTCCACCGGCGACATCATCGACATCCTGGAAGAAGAGGAGCGACTGCCCTGCATCTTCTTCTGCTTCAGCCGCGCCGCGTGCGAGGCCAAGGCATGGGGGGAAGTTCACCGCGACCTGCTGACCGACTCGGAGCGCGAGCGCCTCGAGGCGCTCTACCGCGACCTGTGCGAGCGCTACGACGTGACCGGCGAGCGCGCCGCCGAGGACTTCCGCCGGCTGGTGACCCGCGGCATCGCATACCACCACGCGGGCATGCTGCCGACGCTTAAGGAGATCATCGAGCGGCTGTTCTCCTCCGGGTACATCAAGTTGCTGTTCACCACGGAGACGTTCGCGGTGGGCGTCAACATGCCGGCGCGCACCGTCGCGTTCAACTCGCTCCGCAAGTACGACGGGGTCAGTTTCAAGTACATGGAGGCCCGCGAGTATCACCAGATGGCCGGGCGCGCGGGCCGGCGGGGGATGGACGAAGTCGGTTTCGTCTACGCCGCGGTTGATCCGGAAGAGGACGATGCGAGCGGGGTCCGGCGCGTGCTGACCGGCAAAATCGAGCGCATTCACAGCCGGTTCGAGCTGGCCTACTCGACCATTCTGAACCTGTTCTCGCGGGTGGGCGAGGCGGTCTACGAGGCGTGTGCGGACAGCTTCGCGACGTTTCAGCGCGGGCATCATCACCGGCCGGGGATCCCGCCGGCGCACGAGAAGAAGATTGCCAAGAAGAAGATGGCGGTCCTCCGGGACCTCGGCTACATCGGCCGGGACGGGCTGAAACGCCGGGGGCGGATTGCGTCGCGGATCAACGGCTACGAGCTTCAGGTGACCGAGATGTACGCCGAGGGCCTGCTGGATGAGCTGGACGAGGACGAACTGAACGTGCTGATGACGGCGATCGTGTACGAGCGGCGGCGCCGCACGCGGCCGCGGCGCCTGTCGAGGAAGAAGCTGCGGCGCATCGCGGAGCCGGCGATGGCATGCGTGCGGCGCATCCGCTCGGTCGAGAAGGTCCGCCGGCTGGACGACCTGACCAAGCAGCCGGAGTTTGCGCTGAGCCTGGCGACGTACCATTGGAGCCAGGGCTGTGAGTTCGACGAGCTGGAATCGCTGACCGATGCCGGCCCAGGGGACCTGTGCCGCAATTTCCGCCTGGCGGTTCAACTGATGCGGCAGACGATCAAGGCAACGGCGGGGGACGACCGCCTCGCGCAGAAGCTGCGCGGCGCCATCGACCGCCTCAACCGCGACGTGGTCGATGCCGAACGGCAGTTGCGGGTGGAATGAGCATCTGCTGTTCGTCCCTGCGGGCGTTTTTGTTTGACAGTGACCGACGCCGGAAGTATAAGATCAGGGGTTTCGTTGGGCGCCCGGAAGCTAGGGGGAAGTCAATGGCAGAACTCCACGGGATGAGACTGAGAGGCATAGAAGTCGAACTCTCTCTTGCTCCCTCGGTAACGGTGGACGGCCCGGCCAAGCTAGCCTTTCAGAACAAGCTTGAGCAGGAGGCCATGATCGAACTGACCTCTGTCGAGAAGGACGAGAACAGCGTTGTCCTCACAGCAGGGTCCAAGTCGACAAAGTCGAGTTGCGGTGTTCGCATGGAACCCAACCGGTTGTCAATCGCCGAAAATTTCCCCCCCGTGGTTACGGAGCAGTGCGTTGAGCGAATGGATGCGGTGGTCCGGGCGGCTATTGAGGTTTTCTCGCCGAACCTGTTTGTTCAGAGAAGCGTCTATGTCCGAAAACAGGCATCTGCGCCAAATGGCGATGCACGAGTCTTTTTGGGCGAGAGAGTCCTTCAGCTCTCGGAGGCAAGAAAACGTTCCTTCGGCAGGCCAATCCATATGGTAGGAATGACCTTCTTCCTGCCCCCTTATCAAGTGCAGAATAGCCACAAGGGTGTCGTTGTGCAGCAGGCACCCGACGGGATAGAAGTCAAGATAGAATCGCTGATCGAAGACACGAAGGACATTTACTTCCAGTGCCGAAGGTACTTCTACGAGCCAGTCCCTGCAAGTAAGTTCACCACGGTCAAAGAGTGGGTGGTCAGTACCGAGGGGTTCGTGAATGAGCAGCTTGTGAATTTCCTCCTGCATCAGACGGACTAGGCGAGGGCAAAATCATGTCGCCGGATACGCTTTACGCGAAGGAAAAGGACGTCAACAAGCTCCGCTTGACCCCGCTGTTGGAGAGAGCAGGGCGTTCATTTCCTGCGCCCTACCGTGACGCAAGCGAGGTCTGCGTGATACGCAGTCTTGCTGAAACGTGGACGCCCCCTGTTCACAAGGATGAAACGGGCGAGGATTACTCGGGAACCGCCGAAGCAGCACAAGAGGGGGGGGCGTTTGCGTTCTGGGATGAAACTTCCGAGGACATCTACGATTGGAGCGACGGCGAAGAAATCTGAACCAGGGAGACGTCGTGCTCGTCAAGTGGCCGTTTACTGACCTGAGCGGGGCGAAGCTCCGGCCCGCGTTGGTCATTTCCAATGACGAACTTAACGCCACGCAACAGGACGTGGTGCTGCTCGCGATCTCGTCAAGAATGCCGAGGAGTTCTGCCCATGATCTCCTTCTCCAGGAGAATGATCCGGGGTTTCGAGATTCAGGCCTCAAAGTGAGTTCCGTCGTCAGGTGCGCTAAGATATTCACTGCCGAAGGTCAGCGGGTAGTCCAACGTCGCTTGGGCAGGTTAAGTTCCAACTGGCTCTCGAAGGTCCTTGCCACGGTCGAGACTGTTTTCCGGCCTATCCCCTGAGGCCGCGGCGAACACCCCCAAAAGGTCATTGTTCCCGCAGGATGCGGATGCGGAGGTCTTCGAACTCGGCCTTGGATTTCTGGCGGGTGATGAGCCCGTAGCTGCGCTTGGCGTCCGGTCCCGTGCCGAGCCTGCTTGGCATCTGGCAGCTCTGCCCGGCGCACTCGACGCGCACGTGTCGCCCGGTCACGATCGCGCGCACGTCAATCCAGTCTCCCGCGGTGACCCGCACGGGGACGTGTTGATTCTTGCGGGGCCTGCCGCCGCTGCTGTGCCACAGCCCGGTCTTGCCGGTTTCGTCCGCGGCCAGGCCGAGCCAGAAATCGTAGTGGTTGTCGCCGTCGGAGGCGACGCGGATCATCAGGCCGTTGCCGGAAAGCGCCCGGCACCGGACAGAGAGCCGATACGCGGGCGCGGGCTGCGCGGACTTGAGCAGGTCGATGTCGTGCTCGGCCTGATTGTCGCAGGTCACGCGGCCATCCTGGAACGACCATCCCTTGCCGCGGCGGTCCCAGTCCTTGATGCCGTCCGTGAGCAGGGCCGTCTCCACGCCCGCGGCGATATCGCGTTCGATGTCGGCACGGGTGAGCCCGCGGCTGCACTTGGCAAGCATGGCGTTGATCTCGTCGAGCTTCTCGCGGATCGCGTAGTTCGAGCCCGCGTGCTTCTCCTTGAGCGGGATCAAGAGCACCAGGGCGTCGAGCCATTTCTTTTCGGCCACCAGCGCCCGCGCCTCGATCAGCATGCGCGCGGGGCGGTCGTCCTTGGGCGGCGTGGTCGGCCCGGCCTTCTTGACTCGCGCCAGCAGGTCGCCGACGTCGGCGCCGAACCGCTTGGCGCGTTTCAGGTCCTCCGCCGCGCGGGCCAGGTTGCCCTGCTCCAGCGAGAGCAGGCCGAGCGCGGTGAGGTCGTCGCGCGAATCGAGGTCCGACACCTTTCGCGCGATGGAGTATTTCTCCCAGTCGGAGAGTTTCACCCAAGGCCGCGTCTCCGCGCCCGCCTTGGACTTGAGTACGATGCCCGCCGCGTCGGCCGACTCGATCACCGAGGCGGGGGCGCGAATGCCGAGCGATTCGCTCTTGAGCTTCCGGGCGGCCCGGTTGACTTTCTCGATCACGCGCTGCTTGAGCGCGAGCAGCCGTTTGAGGTGCCCGAGGTGCCGCGCCGCATTGGGTTCGAGCGCCGACCCCTTGAGCTGCCCGAGCAGTCTCTCCGACCGGGTGACGGCGCGTTCAAGATCGAACGCCTTAACCAGTTTCTGGACTTCGGCGGCGGTCTCGCGGTAGGCCTGTTCGAGTTCCCTGAGCCGTTTTGCTGCGGCCGCCTTGTCACGCGTGGCGAGGAGCGGCCGGATGATGCCCAGCTCTGTGCGGGCGCGCCGGGCGAGTTCGTCCATTCCATAGAGGAGGACAATCTTCTCGTAGATCTCGATGGCCTCCTCGTACCGTTGGGCCTTGACGGCCTCCGCCGCCTTCTTGCTTTGCTCGTCATACGCCGCGGCGGCCTCGGTCCGGATGAAACCGAGCTGGCTCTTGATCTTGTCCCGCAGTTCCGGGGTCAGCTTGTGCTCTGCGGCGAGGAGAACGTCGTACCGGTTGAAGGCCGCGACGGCTTCGCCGAAGCGCTTCTGCTTGACCAGCTTGTCCGCCTCGGCCTGCACGTCGGCGAAGTCAGAGAGCTTGTCCGTGTTCTTCTTGAGCGTGTACTCGGTGGCCCTCTGTTCGGCGGTGAGCGCGACCCTGGTACCGGGGTACTTCGTGGCCACGTCCTTGAAACGTCGGATGATCTCGTCGAAGTCGCGCGGGTGGGCGCGGGTGTATTGGCCGGCCTTCTCGTAGGCCTCTTGGGCGCGTTCCTCGCGGGTCGGCTCCCTGGGGGTGAGGGGCGTGCCGGCTGGGCCGGTGGTGGCGACGGCCGGCGGGGTGGTCTGCGCGGGGGAGGTCGTGGGCGCCGGCCCCAGCAGCTCGCGCCGTTTGCCTCGGTCACGCGGCAGCAGCAGGAGAACCCCTGCAACGAGCGCCAGAACGACTGCGGCCGCCGCAGCAATCAGGGCTTTCCTGCCTGACTTCTTCGGCGGCGCGTTCCGTCTGGGCGGAGGCGGAGGAGGCTGCTCGGTCACGCGCCCGATGGGCCGACCGGCGCGGACCGCCTCGACGTCCGCGATGAGCTCCTTCGCCGAGCGAGGCCGCTGCTCGGGGTCCGCGGCCAGCAGCTTCGCGAAGAGGAAGGCGACGTTCTTTGAAAACTTGGGTTCGCCGCGCCCGGGGAACGTCGGCCGGCCCTGCCGTATCGCGTCCGCGATCTCGCCGGGCGTCTCGCCCCTGAAGGGCGGCCGGCCGACGACCGCCGCGAACAGGGTCGCGCCGAGCGAGAAGAAGTCCGATTCCGGCCGCAGGCTGCGGCGCTCGGAGAGCTGCTCCGGCGACATGAATTCCGGCTGCCCGGTCTCTTCGCCCTGCGGATGTTCGAGGCCGCACCCGCGGAGCAGCGCCCTCTCGTCGGTGACGAGGATCGCGCCGGGCCGCACCCACCCGTGGACAAGCCCGTTCCGGTGCAACTCGCCCAGGGCGCGGGCGACCTGCAGGCCGACCTCGAGAACGGCATCGGCATCGAGCGCCTGCTCCGCTTGGCTGAGCTCGGCGAGCGAGGCGCCTTCGGCGTTGGGCTCGACGAGGTACAGCTTCCCGGCGTCTTCGGCGAAGCCGAGTGTTGGCACGATGCACTCGTGCTCGACCTCCCGCGCCCGGGCCACCTTGGCCTTGAAGCGCTCGCGGTAGGCGAGCGAGCTTTGCTGCTCCTCGTCCGGCTCGGTGACCTGGAGCGACGAGCCGTCGCCGCACTGCACGAGGAAGCGCTTGCCGCTCGCGTCGTCAGCCAGGACGTCCAGGATCGTCCAGCCCTCGGCGCCGTCGGCCAGCCGAGCATCGTGGTCGTCGCGCCCACCGTCACTCATGGCAGTCATTCCAGCAGGTTCCCTGGAACGGGCTGGCCCTTTTCTGTCTCGTCGCCGTCAATTGCAGGAACCCTGCAAGAGCTTGCGCCGCGCGCTATTCCTTCAACTGCGTGACGCCGCGGCGCGCGTCGGTGTCGAGCGAGGCCTGGCGGATCTTCTCGAACGCGGCACGCGGCTCGGGGATGCTGCGCAGGCAGGCGACGGGCATTGATTTGTCCGTCGACTCGATGCAGACGTCGCCGACGCCCAGCACGCGCTGAAGGATGCTCTGACGGATCTTGAGGTCATTCACCCGGAAGAGCTCGATGTCATCGAGGTCCTTGAACAGGATGCCCTGCTCGATGAGGATGTTCTCCGTGGTCACCGTGTACTCGGTGCACTTGAGCCTCAGAATCCTGTACGCCAGCCACACGGTATACGCGAGGATGGCGATGAGCGCGGCCCACCAGCCCCACTTCGAGGTGTCGAACACGTCCCAGGAGATTTTGGGAAGCAGCCACAGCGACAGGATCATGACAAGTATGAGACCGACGAAGATCGATAAGTTCTCCAACTGCGACGGCCTGCCCTGGTAGACGACCTCGGGGGACTTGGCCGCGCCGGGGGCCGGCTCGGCTTTGGGGATCTTGGGCGCGGTCCGCGGCTCGGGCGGCGGCGCCGGGACGATGCTGACGTTCCCGCAGGTGCACGTGTATCTCGTGCCGGCCTGGTCATCGGACAGTGTGATTTGCTGGTCGCACGCGGGGCAGTGGTACTGTATCATCTGCGGCCCTCCCGAAATCAATTCAGAGCTTGAGACCTGGAACTCAAGAATCCGCGCTTCACCGGCTCGGAACTCGAAACCCGATGCCGCCGCCTGCTACTTCTTTGGCACCTTAAGACTCAGGAAGTACTTTTTCCAGAGCGTCTCCAGCCTGGCCATGTCGCGCGTGAGGTGCGTCTGGAACGCCTCGTCGTGGTCGGTGCCGTCTCGGAGCGCGAGGAAGTAGTTGCTGAACCGTTTTTTGTAAGCGCCGTGGTTGGACTTGAGGAAGAAGTAGACGAGCGACCAGCCCTCGGAGTAGGCCAGGGCGTCGTAGGTGTCGCGCCCGCGCTTGACCAGGTCGGCCAGCCGGATGTACTTCCCGGCGCGGAGCGCGTTCTGGAGCAGGATCAGGCGCTTCCGCGGAATGACGCCGGTCTTGAACGTGCCGTTGCGCATGTAGCTGCCTTCGAAGTACACGGCCAGGCCCTCGTTCACCCACAGCGGCGGCGGGTTCGTCTGCCCCACCGCCATCATGATGAACTGGTGAGTGGCCTCGTGGTACAGGGTGCTGAGGGTGTGGAATTCGCTGGCGCGGCGCTTGTAGGTGACGATCTGGCTGCTGCCGTCGGAGGCGCAGCGGAAGAAGCCGAGGGTGTCCTTGCGCGGCGTGGCGCGCAGGCGGGTGGCGTATTTCTGGAAGTCGGCCCGCTTCTCGAAGATGATCACTTCCGCCTTCTCCGCCGGCGGCTTGTCGGGGCGGAAGATCGCGGTGTACGCGCGGTACAGCTCCTCCATCGCCTTGGCCGCCCTCTTACAGACCAGCTCGGCCGTGTCGGTCTTGACGATGTAATGCTGGGTCTCGAGCTCGAACGGCATCTTGATCGGCTCGGGCTTGAACATCGCCGTGACCACCCTCGGCTTGCCGTCCGGCCCCGTCTGCTCGATGGAGAAGTACTTGACCACGTCCCGGCCGTATTCGACCACCCCCTTGGAGGTCCGGATCTCGAGCTTGTCCTTTTCCAGCTTCTGGATCTTGCCGCTGACCGATTTCCCGTCGTAGAGATAGACCGTGTCCGCCGCCGAAGCCAGCGGAAGCAGGACGAAAGCGAAGACAAGAAATGTCAGGAGGTTACGACGTACGAACAGTTTCATTCTTCAGCCTCCACACAGGATTATACACCGCGGGCGGAACACGGGCAAGCAACCAAACCCGCGCCCGCGTCGTCCTTACAGTATCGGCAGCCGAACCGGACGCGCCACGCAAATATTCAGTCCCAGGTAATCAAGCCAAAGTATCTGTTCAGCGGCCGCGAAAACGCGGGGGCTGGCACGCCGTGGAGTTCTGGGCACACTTCCTCCCTTGGCATCAGAGCTTGGCGGAGGCCGATGGGAGCGCGGGGACGTGTCAGCCACGATGACAGCGCCGGTCGGCAGGGTCATTCAATTCTCGCTTGCCACTGTAGGGGCGGTTCGCGAACCGCCCCTACTACAGCCCCTGAAGGGGCGGAACCCGGGTCATTTGTAGCCGAGGGCATTGACCTCGGCCGTTTCCACACGAAAATTGAATGACCCTGGCCGGTCGGTGACGGGCGTGCATGGGGTGTGCATGGGGTGTGCATGCGGGCCTTTCTTGTGGTATACTCCCCGTAGGCGTACAGGCGGCGGCGCAAACGCGGCGGCAACGAAGGCAACAACTGGGTACTGCTCCCCCGAAACTGCCGCACCGAGCGCGGCCGCAGGGAAAGGAATTGACAGCGCGGGAACCAAGAGCCAGAATAGGCGAAGTCAGAAGCGGCGCCAACATCCCGGGAATCTCACATCACTTCGCCGCGCGTCGCAGTTACTCACATGCGGCCGGAGATAAGTATTGCGTCCCCGGAACTCC
>CAZDHT010000114.1:0-15016 GCA_964505325.1 uncultured Planctomycetota bacterium
GACGGAGAAGTTGAGCAAGCATTGTCGCCGACCGGCGGCGGGGTGTTCCCGCCGCTGGCGGGCGACACAGAAACGGAAGGAGTCGTGTAGTGAGAAGGTTGGCAATGATGTTGGCAGTCGCAGGCCTGATTGTGGCGTGGCACGGTGCCGCCAGTGCAGGGACAGTAACCCGCCAGAGCGACAGTGCGGTGTTCGGCACCATTCAGGCCGCAATTGATGACGCGGGAACGCTGGATGGCGAGACGCTGAACGTGTCGGCAGGAACGTACGACGAGCACGTGGGCGTCACCAAGAGCCTGACGATCTCCGGCGCGAGCCCCGACACCACGTTCATCACGTATTCGGGGGCCAGCGAAGAGGTCGTGTTCCTCGGCAGCAACGCTGGAACACTTTTCAGCCAGGGGCTCGTGCTCGAGAATTTCACCATCTACCCCAGCACGAACCTGGAGGGCGACAGCGACCTGATCAAGTTGCGCGCCAGCGGCACGGAGACGAACAAGGTCATCGTGCGGAACAACATCCTCGATGGAACGATCCAGAGTTCCAAGGGCATCGAGGAAAGCCAGCACTCCAACTGGTTCGAGGTCAGGGACAACGAGTTCTTGAACTGCAAGTACGGGATGTGGCTGAATCAGCCGCAGAATGCGGTGATCGATGGCAACGTGATCAAGGATTCCGGTTACCATGGCCTCGCAATCTGCACCAGCGAGACCGGCGCCAACGCCCCGCACGACCTGACCATCACCAACAACTGCATCCAGGGCTCCGGCAGCAACGAGCACATCTACGACGACATGTGGTATGCCGGTGTTCACTTGGGCTCGACGATGTACAACGTGGATTTCTCCGGAAACACGATCTGCGGCAGCCGCACATATGCGATGGTGCTCCACGACCGCGGCAGCACGGACTTCTCCGGCGTCCAGATCAACAACAACAACTTCTGCGACACGAACGGCGGCGGGATGTACTGCGAGCTCGGCGTCGCCGTCGACGCGGAAGACAACTGGTGGGGCACCACCGACGAGGGCGAGATCATCGCCCTCATCACCGGCAGCGGAGCGGGTAATGTCGACTATGACCCGTGGCTGATGGCGAAGGCTCCCGACCCGTGCGCGGACATCCCTCCCATCCCCGAGCCGGGCGTGCTGAGCCTGCTCGGCCTGGGCCTCGTGGGCCTCAGAAGAAGGAGGAGACGCTAGACGCTGATTGACGCTGCCTGCCCTGAGCTTGTCGAAGGGATGAACGCAGATGGACACAGATGAGGAACCCCGTCCGGCGGGGAAACCGGCCGGGCGGGGCTGGGACTGATTTAGGCTTGCGTTGCTGCTGCGGAGACGAAGGAGATCGTCGCCACGGTGGCACGGCGGAAGGAAGAACATGATGAAGCGAGTGCTGTGCGGCCTGCTCGCAGCAGGCCTGATTGCGTTGTGCCTGCCCTCTCACGCCGCAGAATCGCGGGGCTACGGCTGCGAGGAGGTCGTGATCGCGCCGGATGGGTCGTGGGTCACGAGGATGAGCGCCATTGACCCGGACGACCTTGCCAAGGAGGTCGACGCCGCGCTCGGCAGCGCGGGCAGCGTGCTGACCGTCTCCGGCGCCTGCTACTCGGGCATCTACACCGAAGCGTTCAAGAACCACTCGACCGGCAACACCGCGCACCTCGGCCCGAGCAACAAGAACGAAAAGACGAAGAACGTGAGGGAGCGCAAGACGGGCGACGTGACGGGCTACCTGGACGGACTGCTCGACGTGTGGGAGGCGGATTCGAGCAAGACCGTGACCAACGCCCACAACGCCGCCGCGGAAAACGACCCGAACAACCCCGACGGCAAGTTCGGCGACGACGTCAAGCGGAGCCAGGCCGCCCACGAGCTGTGGCGCAACAGCCCCAAGAACAAGGACCGAAAGGACGAGATCCCGCCGGCGTCGGAGGAGGTGCCCGAACACCCGCAGCAGGAAACGACCGGTTCCGGCGCGACGATCAAGCTCAAGAACGGCACCAAGTCCAACCACGGCCTCATCGTCGTTGGCCTCCCGGGCGCAGTCAGCCGACACTACACGGACCGATGGGAGAAACTGTTGACAGATAACGGCTTCGACTCGGTCGAAGTGCTGTACGACCGGAAAGGGGAGCCCGTACCCGACGGGCACGGCGGCACCCTGCCCAACCCCGGCTGGGCCACCAAGGGCAACATCACGCGGACGATTCAGGGGCTCCAGGGCCAGGCCAACAGCAACGAGCACTTTGTCCTCGTCTTCCTCGGCCACACGGCCCGCTACACGACATCCAACGCCACCCAGACCGGCCAGGCGGCGGGGAGCGGCGCCAACTTCTCCCAAGCCTCCAACACCGACAACATCGGCCTGTCGGACAACTTCACCTGCGACCTGCTCGAAGAAACCAGCATCATCGACTCGCCCGCCATGTACCGGATGTACCAGCCGTTCTTCTACCTGCGCACGCTCAACGAGGCCCTCAGCAATCCGACCGTCGGCGTCAGCATCAACGGCTCGCTGCTCGGCAATCTGACCCTCGAAAACGATCCGGGCGGCGGATACTACACCCTCCCGTTTTCGGACAGCTTCCTCGAGAGCACGCTGACTGACATCGGCGCGACAACACTCAACGTCAGCTTCACCTTCGGCGGCCCGAACGACTCGTTCCAGCTCGCCACGCAGGCCGATCTACTTGGCCAGATCGAGGCGGGCTCGCTATACGGGATGGGGGTCGCCACCATCTGCCACGGCGAGGCGGTCCCCCCGCTTGTCCCCGAGCCGGGCGCGCTGGGCCTGGTCGGGCTTGGCCTCGTCGGCTTGGTCCGCAGGAGGAGAAGGAGTTAGCCACGGATGGACACGGATAGACACGGATGAACAGGCCCGTCCGGCGGGGAAACGCGCCGCGCGGGATCACGACCGCCTCGGTGAGGTGTACGATGACGGCGAGAAGGGCCTGCAATCACGAACGAGCACGGTTCCACTCCGTGCAGCGGCTCGACGGGGCCCGGCCAGTTGAGCTTTGGCACTGCCCCACGTGCAACAGCACGATCTCGATCGAGAGCCTGCGTAAAGCGCGGAGGAAAGACGCCGCGTGATTGCCGGGAATCCGGCGGGAATCCGGCCGGTTATATGGAGGGGGCCTATGTTGGTGTGGCACAATTCGGCGGGCTGAATTGGCCGAGCGCGCGGGAAATGACAAAAGTGGGACAAAGCGGTGTCCCGTCCGGAGCGAGGGCGTCCGGGTCGCCATACACCTTCGGGTGTACACCGGCGCCCTCGCCGGCGGGATGATCAGGGAGGGACGAGGATGGCGTTGGGTGGTTTCCCCAATCCGCCCCCGGACCCGGCTGGGCGGCCCGACCGGCCGGCTTGGCTCGAGCAGGCCGCGAAGTTCGTTGCTGCGACCAGGTTCCTGCAGCTCTTCGGTGCCGATGGGCGCCGGCAGGATGACTTGAGCACGGGCCGGAAAGAGAGCAGAGGCACGCGGGGCCGCGGAGCGCCTCACAGCCCGTACGTGGGCAAGGCCGAGGAATTGCCGAGGCTCGGACATCCGGACTGGAACTGAAGAGCTGCGGTCTCCGTACGCGTTGAGCGGGCAGACAGGCGTCTGAGGACCTCCAACATAACCTTGGTGGGGCAGCCTGTCCTGCCGCGCCCGCCGCCCCACGCTACTTCCAATCCGGGTTCACGTCGGAGCCGTCCTCGGTGAGCTTGACCGGGAACCCGCCGAGCGCGGACACGAGGTACAACTCCCACGGCCCCTTCTCGGTGACGCCCTGGCAGAACACCAGGTGCTTGCCGTCGGGGCTCCATCTGGGATAGCGCTGTACGCCGGCGTGGACGGTCACGTACCGGTTCTTGGTGCCGTCCGGCCGGATCTTGCGCACATGTGTCCCGGTTTCGTAGGCCAGCCACTTGCCGTCCGGCGACCAGTGCGGCTCGCACGCCCCCTCTTTGTCATACACTTTCACCGTAACCCCGCCGTCCGCCGGGACCAGGAAAATCCCGTTCCCCTTCTCCCACCGGGCGGCGAACGCGATCGTCTTGCCATCCGGGCTCCACGCTGGCCCCGAGCAGTGCGGCCAATCCTTCGGGCTGAGCAGCTTCTCCTTGCCGGTGCCCAGGTCGCGTCTGCAGATTCTCTCATCGCGCCGGAACACGATGTTCTTGCCGTCGTGAGACCACTCCCCCTGGTCTCCGTCGCAGATTCTGTCCAGCTTCGAGCCATCGGCCTGCATCTTCCACACCCCGGTCTTTCCGCCCCGCGTCGAGGTGAACACGATGCTCTTTCCGTCCGGGCTGACGTCCGGGTCCACGTCGGCCGCGCCGTCTTTCGGTCTGGTCAGTTGGTGCAGCCCCTTGCCGTTGGCTTGCACCTGCCAGATCGCCCAGCTCCCGGAGCGGTTGCTCGAAAAGACGATCTGCCCCTTCATCTGGCTGAGGCCGGCGCCCGCCGATTCAGAGGCTGCCGGCCAGACTGCCGCAATGAGACCAAAACCCACCAATGCCCAGCTCTTTCCCACGGATGTTCTTCCTGGCCGGCTCAGGTTTCCTCGACTCATACTCTACCGGGCCTTTGTTCCCGCGTCCACAAGATTCGCCGTAACACTTCAGCCAAGTGGGGTGTCGAGAGCAAATGCGCTCGCGAAAACCTGTGTCCAGGCCGCAGATCCTCCTCCGCTTCAAGCCTGTTCGGCACCGTTTCAGGCCGTTTCGTACCCGTTTTGAGCGGTTTCGCCAGAATCATCCGCCCTCTCGCGGCCTTCTGAGGCACCCAGAGCCGGGGCTAAATCGCAAAATCGGGCAGATCCTTTTGTCCGCGAGCGACTTACGGCAAAATGGCTTTGTTTCGCAAAAAAACATTTTCACCCATCCACACATAAGAACGGCAAGCGATGCGTGCGCGTTTCCGCGCAATACATCGCTCACTAAGTACTATACCACAGCTCCGCGTGGATGTCAAGCCCGACAGAGATTTTTGCTGGGATTTCTTGGAGACTCCTCACCAGAAGTTCACCCGATCTGTCGATGTGGAATAGCTTGGGGAGACTCCTCAGTTCCGACGCGCGGTAACGAGGCAGTTGCCCACGTTCCCGACGGTGCCGGGGCCGTATAGCCCATCCATTCGATGTAGCCATCGTGGCACGGGCATCTTGCCGATGGTATCACGGCCAGGATGGCCGTGCCACGCCCGCACACGGGATTTAGACCCAGCACCGCCGTTTCCCGCTGGCCGGCAACCTGAGCAACCCGTGAGAAGTCTCCGCTTTCCGCTTCACTTGGCTGAGGTGTTGCGATTTTCGGACCCACGGTCAAGGGTCGTCGAACGCAAGCGGCGTCTGCAGTACGAGGTGGTCCAGCAGCTACGCAGAGCCCCGTAAGGGGTGACTGGAAACGTTCAATCACCCCTGGCGGGGCTCTTCTTATCCATTGCCTCTTCTCCCACGGCTCACATCTGGCCGCGGAGCGGCCAGATGTTTCACCGAGGGCTATGTTCAGTCGCTGCTCCGCAGCTCCAGAAACGGCCCCAGGAACTTGTGGGCAAAGCCGAGCCACCGGCCCCGGCGGGCGCTCTGACATGGCCTCTCAGTGTAGCAGCTCCGGGCGGACGTCGGGCAGTGAGACGCCTGGGATCAGCTTCTCGCCGTCGGTCAGGCCGTCCTGTTCGCGCGGAGCCAGTTCCTTGACCATGCGCCGCCGCCACAGTTCGAGCCGGTCGCGCGCCGACGGATCGACGGCGAGGTCGTTCGTCTCGTTCCCGTCCGCACTCAAGTCGAATAACTGCTCGCGGCCGGTCACGGTGAACCAGACGTACTTCTCGACCCCATCGGTGAGGAACTGCATCGCGTTCGTCGGGTCGTAGCAGGCGGCGTGCTCGCCGTGGACATACTCCGGCCACTCCGGCTCGGGCGCGTACTTGGCGAGGAACGGCGCGAGGTCGTTGCCGTCGACCTTCATCGGCGCGGGCACGCCGGCGACGCCAAGGATCGTCGGATACAGGTCTTCGAGCACAGCGGGTGCGTGGCAGAAACGGCCCTTCACGCCGCCGGGAACGGAGATGACCAGCGGCACGGCGGCCGAGCCCTCGTAGGCGTAAGACTTGCGGAACAGGTGGTTGTCGCCCAGCATCTCGCCGTGGTCGGCGGTGAATATGACGGCCGTCGGGCCGGCGTTCATCTTCTTCATTTCCAGCAGGAAGCGGCCGATCTGGTTGTCGATGTGCGCCACTTGGGCGTAGTACGCCCGCCGCGTGTGGTCGAGGGTCCGCTCGGGCAGGCGGCCGTGCCACGCGTTGGGGTCGTCCACCTCGACCGCATGGGGGCTCGCCCAATCTCCGGCCGGGACGGGCGGCAGCTCACGGTCCTTGTACATGTCGTAGAACGCCTGCGGCGGGTCGATGGGCGGGTGCGGCCGATGGAACGACAGGTTCAGGAAGAACGGCCGCGTCTTGTCGCGGCGGCGGAGGAACTCGATGCCCTTGGCCGCCACCCACGTGTTGTTGTGCAACTCCTCCGGCAGGTGGCTGGGCCGGGCGACCCACGAGTTCGAGTCGAGCCCGTGATCGCGTTCGTGCAGGCGGCCGTTCGTCTTCTCGCGGAGCCACTCGAAGTAGTCGTTGACGTACAAGCCGTCGAAGTTTTGGTTCGCCTCGTAGGAGTCAATGGACTGGAACCCGCAGTGCGCCCGCTGTGGATAGAAGTGCGTCTTGCCGACGCAGTGCGTCTGGTAGCCGGCATCGCCGAGGACCTGCGGCAGCATGTGCTCATACCGCCACGGCACCTGATCCCGGTATCCGAGCCGCCCGTGCGACGACGGCGTGAGCCCCGTCATGATCGACGCGCGGGCGGCGATGCAGGACGGACACGACGAGTACGCCGCGGTGAACACGACGCCGTTGTGTCCGAGCTGGTCGACGTTCGGCGTCTCGACGACGGGATGTCCCACGATGCTCAGGCAGTCCCACCGCATCTGGTCCAGCAGAATGAACACGATGTTGGGTCTCTCCGGCGCGGGCATTTCCTTTCTCCTTGAGCCTCCGCGGTGACGTGAGTCCGTTCAATTGATGGCGCGTCCGAATCATAACGCCTCAGCAGCGGTTTGACAAGGCTGGCGCGAGGACGGCGGTTGACTTGTGTGTAACGCGGCATACAATCAGACCGTGAGGCCTGGGCCGAGCCCAGCCGGATCGAAGAACGCGGGGCCGGAATCAGCCGACATCCGCAAACCGTTGGAAAGGAGGAGCGCGATGACAGGGAGGATGATGGCAGTTGTCGCGGCGCTGGCATTGGTGGCCGGTTGCGCCGCCATGGGCTCCAAGGGCGTGACGGTGCTCGAGATGGAGCAAGCGACCCTGACCAAGGCCGCGGTCAAAGACCTCGCCGGGGCGAGCGGCGGGAAGGCCGTCCTGCTCACCGACGAATCCAGCGAGGTCACGGTGACGGCGAATCTGAAGAAAGGGTCGTATGAGGTGACGTTCTACGGCGTGGCGCCGTCGTACGAGGAGGATGCCTTCTACGTCCGCATCGGCGACGGCGAGGAGATGCGGCTCGTCATCTCGAACATCGGCAAGCTGCTCCCGTCCAAGCCGGTGAAGTTCTCCGTCGACAAGGACGGCCCGTGCAAGATCCTGATCTCCTTCGCCGAAGAGAACGTGCAGATCGACCGGGTGGAGATCAAGGCCGTCAAGTGAACAGGGCGGGGATGTTTGCTGTGTCGATGACCTGGTCATAAGGCACGTCGGCGATGCCCTTGGGCCAGCGGACGATCGGGCAGTCGAACGTCGCGTCGCGAACGCAGATGCACGTGTAGCCCGCGTGCTCTTCGCGGCGAGTTCACAGGTCGATCCAGTAGCGCGACGTGACGCGCTTCGCCTGCGGCGACCAGCTTTCGCTGTCGAGCACGCCGCCGTTCTTCTGGATGATGCGCGCCGATGCGACATTCTCCGGGTCGCACGTTACCAGTGCGCGCGAGACGCCCATCGTCCTCGCCTTCTCCAGCGTCAGCTTCAAGATGAGCGTGCCGTAGCCCTTGCGGCGCTCTGACGGCCGGATGCCGTAGCCGATGTGCCCGCCGTGGTCCTCCAGCTTGGGGGTCAATCGGTGCCGCAGGTTGCTGATGCCAAGCATCTTGCCATCCTCGTCGCGGACGAGCCAATACGTGCCGGCGGGCACGCGACCCTCCGGCAGGCCGACGCCGCGCGCCTGGTCACGGAGGCGCTGCACGTGCGCTGCGAAGTCGTCCAAGTCCTTCATGATCTCGATGCGGTCCTCGCGGAACTCCTCGAGCATGTCGCGATACGCCGCCTCCCACTCGACGGAGGGCTCGATCAGTCTGGCATCACCGGCAGCCACGCGCCTCTTCCTCATCCCCACTCTTGCTCGTACTCTTACTCATACTCTTGCTCTTACTCTTACTCCTGCTCACTCCTCGGGCTTCGGAGCGCCCGTGGAAGCATGGACTCGGTCAATTGGGTATTGGGGGGGGTTGCTGCGTACGCAAACCGAGTGAACGCTTTTCCCAGAAACCAAATGGCACGCGGCACTACCGGGCGCCCCGTCCCTGCCCAGGCTCGTCGTCCTCGGGACGACGGAGAAGCCCGGACGCCGCAAACAGGCAATGCCGACAGAGCGCAAACCCACACCCGATCGACACCACGCTGATAATCATCACGAATAGCATGGCATCTGGCCTCTCGAACCCGCACTGCCAGACCAGGATCAAAGGAACGGCGATGGCCATTGCGATCCCGCCCAGCATGCCCAGCATGTGCATCAGCGATTGCATGCGACACCTCCTTCAGCATCTTCCGCCGCCATCGTAACGGCAGGGCAAGCACGGGTCAAGCCTCCACTTCTCACTTTGCTCCTGCTCGCGCGTTCAAGGGAGATCCGGATGCGGGCTTTCACCCCGGCCACTCGAGGAGTAGAATGGAACCGTTCGGACCACCTTCCTGCTGGGCGGCACGATGGCCACGGAAAATCACGAGGCGATGTATTACGAAAAGCTCGGCGACGGCCCGGTGCGCTGTCGGCTCTGCCCGCACGAGTGCACCATCAAGCCCGGCCGCGCCGGAATCTGCCGGCAGCGCGTCAATCAAGACGGAACGCTCGTCAGCAAGATCTACGGCCGTGTGACCTCGGCCGGGATGGACCCGATCGAGAAGAAGCCGCTCTACCACTTTCATCCCGGCGAACAAATCCTCTCGCTCGGGACGAACGGCTGCAACTTCGCGTGCCTGCACTGCCAGAACTGGTCCATCAGCCAGGAGGACTCGTACACCAACGAGCTGTCGCCGGAGGATGCGGTGCGCCTTGCCGCGGACAGCAAGTCGTTCGGCATCGCGTACACGTACAACGAGCCGCTGATCTGGTACGAGTTCGTCCTCGACACCTCGAAGCTCGCGCGCGGGCAGGGCCTGAAGAACGTACTGGTCACGAACGGCTTCATCCAGCCCGAGCCGCTCGCCGAGCTGCTGCCGTTCATCGACGCGCTCAACATCGACCTCAAGTCCATCCGCGAGGAATTCTACAAGGAGATATGTAAGGGCCGGCTCGGCCCGGTGCTCGAGACGGCGAAGGTGGCGAAGAAAGCAGCCCACCTCGAGGTCACCAACCTCGTCATCCCCACCCACAACGATTCCGATGAGGACCTGACTGACCTCGCCGACTGGATCCGCGACAACCTCGGGCCCGACACGCCGACGCACCTCTCGGCCTATTTCCCGCGCTACCGGCTGAAGGCGCCCGCGACGTCGTCCGAGACGCTTCTCCGCGCGCACGCGATCTTCGCCGCGCGCCTCGACCACGTCTACGTGGGCAACATGATGCTCGACAAGGGCACCGACACGCTGTGCACGAACTGCGGCGCCACGCTCATCGAGCGCCGCGGCTACTCCACCCGGGTCACCGGCCTCGACGGCCGGAAATGCGCCAAGTGCGGCCGGGCACTGAACATCGTGATCTAGAGAGGAGATGCGAGTGGAATCGAAGATGAAGAGGCACGGAATGTGGCTGGTGGCGTTGCTCCTGGCGTGCGGATGCCGGGCGGTGTCGCCGACGGAGAGAGCCTGGCTGACATATCGCCACGACAACGCACGCAGCGGGGTCGCCGAATCCGCGCCGTCGCTGCCGCTGACCGCGCACTGGACGTTCCAGGCGCGCTATGCCCCGCGCCCGGCGTGGGACGATCCCAAGCCGTACGCGGTGGAAGGCATCCTCGAACGCCGGCGCTTCCACTTCGACGACGTGTTCCAGGTCACCTCCGACGGTGACCGCGTCTATTTCGGCTCGTCGGCGAACAACAAGGTCTACGCGCTCGATGCCCGCACCGGCGCGATCCGCTGGACGGTGAACACCGGCGGCCCGGTGCGGCTGGCGCCGACGGTCTGGCGTGGCCGCGTGCTGGTCGGCTCGGATGACGGCTTCGTCTATTGCCTGCGGGCGGCGGACGGCCAGCCGGTGTGGACGTTCCACGCCGCACCGGGGGACGATCGCCTGCTGGGCAACGGCCGCATGATCTCGCGGTGGCCGGTGCGGACGGGAGTGATCGTCGAGGACGGCATCGCCTACTTCGGCGCCGGTATCTTCCCCGCAGAGGGCGTGTACCTCTACGCCGTCCGCGCCGAGGACGGCGGTCTTGTCTGGCGCAACGACGGCGCCGGCGAGACCCCGCAGAGCCGCGTCTCGCCCCAGGGCTATCCGCTGGCCTCGAAGGACCGGCTCTTCGTGCCGATGGGCCGCGCGTCACCCGCCGCGTTCCGCCGCCGCGACGGAGAACTGCTCGACACGCCGTACTTCGGCAAGCACATCGGCGGCACCTTCGCCGTGCTGGAGCGCGATCAGCTCTTCGCCGGGACCTCGGAGATGATGGCGTACAGCACCGCCTCGAGCCGCACGCGTTACGCCTGGCTGCGCGGCCGGAAGATCGTCGTCACGCCGGACGTGCTCTACCTGGCCGACGATCACGCGCTCGCCGCCTATGACCGCGCGACGTACGCGAAGGCGACGCTCGACTACCTCGAGGCGCTCAACCGCCGCGGCGGCGTGATGGACCGCATCAACCGGCTCAGGCGACAGAAGGGCAACGCGAAGCAGATGGCCGCGCTGCAAGAGAGGCTGAAGGCGGAGCACCAGCGGGTGACCGCCGCGCGCGCGAAGCTCGACGCCTGCCGGCTGTGGTCGTACCCGCTCGAAGAGTGCGAGGCGCTGATCAGGGCGGGCGACGTGCTCTTCGCCGGGACGGCCGACCACGTGACCGCGGTCGACGCGGAAACCGGGCTGCACTTGTGGACCGGGCGCGTCGAGGGCGTGGTCAAGGGCTTGGCCGTCGCCGCCGGGCGACTGTACGCCAGCACCGACGCCGGGCACATCGCCTGTTTCGGCGCGATCGATGCAGCGGGGCACAGCACGGTCACCGAGACGGCGAACGCACGGCCCTATCCAGACGACGCGTTGACGCCGCTCTACCGGAAGGCGGCCGAGACCATCCTCAAGGAGAGCGGCGTCACCCAGGGCTACTGCCTGGTGCTGGGTGCAGAAACCGGCCGCCTCGCCTGCGAGCTGGCCAGGCGGTCGACGCTGATGATCTACGCCGTTGAGCCCGACGTGAAGAAGGCCGAGCGGGCGCGGGCCGCGCTCGACGCCGCCGGCCTGCTCGGCGCGCGGGTGGTCGTCGACCGGGCGCCGCTCAACGACGTCCCCTACTCCGATTACTTCGCCAACCTGATCGTCTCCGACACCGCGCTGATCTCCGGCGAGCTGCCCGACGCCCGCGAGATGTTCCGCATGCTCAAGCCGCTGGGCGGGGTGGCCTGCGTCGGCCGGCCCGCCGACAAGGGCGATGCGGCGCAATTGGCCGCCGCGCTGTCGAAGGGGATAGACCGCGCCCTGATCGCCAAGGCCACGACGTTCCGCAGCAACGGCACGTGGGCCAAGCTCACTCGCGGGGCGCTCAAAGGCGCCGGCAAGTGGACCCACCAGTACGCCGAGCCGGGCAATTCGGGGTGCAGCGACGACGTCGCCGTCCAGGCGCCGTTCGGCCTGCTGTGGTTCGGCAGCCCCGGGCCGGGCCAGATGATGAACCGCCACCGCCGCGCGGCGGCGCCCCTGGCGATGGACGGCCGGATGTTCATCCAGGGCGAGAACGTCCTGATGGCTTACGACGCGTACAACGGCGTGAAGCTGTGGGAGCGGCGGCTGCTCAAGACGGTCGAGCAACTGAAGCCGATCATCCCGCGGGTCAACGTCAGCTACGAGGCGAGCAACTTTGCCGCCGCGCCGGACAGCATCCTGGTCGCCATCGACGACAAGTGCCACCGCCACGACGCAGCCACGGGGAACGGCATCCGCACCTACCGCATCCCCGAGGACAAGCAGGGGCGCCAGGGAAACTGGGGCTACTTGGCGTGCGACGGCGGCCTGGTCTTCGGCAGCCGCGCCCGCCGGTACGCGACCAGCGACGCCATCTTTGCGCTCGACCTCGCCACCGGGACGCGGCGGTGGATCTACGAGGGCAAGTCGATCCGCCACGCCACCATCTCGATCAGCGGCGGGCGCGTATACTTCCTCGACGCCGACGTGACCGACGCGGAGCGCACGGCGGCGCTCGAGCCGAGGGCCGCCGCAATGCAGAAGCTGGCCGGCCACGACCGCGCCCGCGCCGAGGCCAAGCTCCAGAAGGCCGACGTGCGCCGCGTGGTGGCGCTCGACGCGAAGACCGGCCGGCCCGCCTGGCGCCGGGTCGTCGACCTGACCGGCTGCGGCGACCGCGTCCTCTCGACCATCTGTCACAAGGGCGTGCTCCTCTTGTTCGGCGTCCACCTCGACGGCCACCTCTGGAAGCAGTTCTTCGCCGGGCAGTTCGACTCCCGCCGCGTGCTGGCACTGAACGCGACGGATGGCGCAGAGCTGTGGACGAAGACCATCGGCTATCGGGTCCGACCGCTGGTCATCGGCGATACCTTCCACGCCGAGCCGTGGGCGTTCGATCTCCGTACCGGTAAGCAGCGGACGCGCCCGCACCCGGTGACCGGCGCGACGGAGGCATGGCAGTTCGCC
This sequence comes from uncultured Planctomycetota bacterium, assembly GCA_964505325.1. Classification (GTDB taxonomy): domain Bacteria; phylum Planctomycetota; class PUPC01; order PUPC01; family PUPC01; genus CAZDHT01. Next base: position 13,056 of record CAZDHT010000114.1, read on the forward strand.
CGCCCCGGCCACCACTGCGGCTGCCCCGTCGCCTCACCCAACAGCCTGTTCTTCCGCTCGTACGACATCGCCTATTACGACCTGCTGGGCGACTACGGGACGATGCACGTCGGCTCGATCCGCCCCGGCTGTTGGGTCAACGTGATCCCCGCCAACGGGCTGGTGATGGTGCCCGAGGCCGGCTCCGGCTGCATGTGCCCGTTCCCCAACATGTGCACGGTGGTGTTCAAGCCGCGGGCGAAGCAGCGCGGCTGGGCGATGTACAGCGCCTCCGGCCCGATGACGCCGGTCAGGCGCCTGGCGATCAACCTCGGCGCCCCCGGCGACCGGAAGGACGCGCATGGGACGCTGTGGCTCGGCTATCCGCGGCCCGCCCGTGGGCGGCTGGTGATGCAGGTCGGCCTCAACGTCGCCTACAAGCCCGGCCGCTACTTCAGCCGCGCGCCCGACCTGGCCGGGATCGAAGGGGCGGATACGCCGTGGATCTTCTCGTCCGGCTGCACCGGGGTCCGCCGTCTGACCGTGCCGCTGATCGGCAAGTCGCGCCCGCCGGCGTACTACACCGTGCGGTTGGGGTTCGCCGAACTGGTCCACAGGGCGCCGGGCCGCCGCGTGTTCGACATTCGGCTCCAGGGCAAGACCGTGCTCCGGAACCTCGACATCTTCGACGCGGCAGGCGGCCGCAACCGCGCCGTCACCGTCGAGTTCAAGGACATCTACGTGAACGACCTGCTCCGCCTCGACCTGGTCCCGAAGGACCCACAGGCGCGCGGCGAAGCAAGCCCTGTCTTGTGCAGCCTGGAGGTGATCCGCACGCGGGCGTTCCCCGCCTACCTCGCCCCGCCGTCGTACGTGCTGAGCAACCCCAAGCCGGAGCAGACGCAGCAGGTCCGCATCGTCAACACATCGGACGCGGAGTTCCGCGGCACGCTGACCGTCGGCTCACTGCCCGGGATCACGTTCGAGCCGGCGTCGACCGCGATCCGCGTTCCGGCGAAGGGCGAGACTACGGTGAGCGTGAAGGCCGTCGCGGGCAATGGCGCGGCGGCCGGCCGGCACTCGGTGACGATGAAGCTCGCCGCCGCGGGCACGACGCTCTCGCACACCGTCCGCGCCCCGGTGCGACACTTCGGCAACCGGCTCGAGCTGGTGGTCAAGGCCGTCGCCGATACGTACGCCGACCAGCGGAAGCCCGGCGACGAGCATAGCACCAGCCCGACGTTGCTCGTCGACGGCGGCTACCACGAGATGGGCGACAGCAGCCACGCCATGGCCTACCTGCGGTTCCCGGTGCGCGTGCCGGGGAGGCCGACGGCGGTGCGGCTGCGGCTGCACGTGCCCGCGCGGGAGCCTTCCGCGGCCAGCCGCGACGCCGGGCGCGTGGTGCTGGTGGCGGCGCCGTGGGACGAGCGGAAGGTCACGTACAAGGCCCGGCCCGCGCCGGGGAGGGAAATCGGCAAGGTCGGCGCGGTCCGCCTCGGCCAGGCGGTCGAGGTCCCGCTCAACGTATCGTTGGTCGGCCGCGACACGCTCAGCGTCGCCCTCGTCCCGACGGTCATCGACAACGCCGTCTTCTTCTCCCGCGAGAGCAAGCACCCGCCCGAGCTGATCATCGAGTACGAGCCGAGGCCGTGATGTCCTGGCTGGTGGAGCTCGCCTAGATCGCCGCCGAGGTGGCGATGGCGCGGAGCAGCAGGCCGCGCTCTTCAAGCGCCGCGGCTACTCCACCCGGGTCACCGGTCTCGACGGCCGGAAATACGCCAAGTGCGGCACCGAGCTCAACATCGTCATTTGAGCCCACCGGCACAGATCCCGCCTGCGCATCTTTTTTGCGAAACAAAGCCATTTCGACGCAGGCTCTTGGCCACCATACGCTTACGTCATATTGTCAAAGAGCCGCCCCGTGATCTGCACCCGGCACAGATCTCTCTCATCTGTGTCCATCCGTGTTCATCCGTGGC
>CAZDHT010000115.1:0-14987 GCA_964505325.1 uncultured Planctomycetota bacterium
ACCTGACGACCTGCACGTGGATCAACGCCTACCCGCCGGGCATGGGGAAAGGCCGGCCCGCGTCCGGACCCGTCGGCCCCGAATACGCCAAGCAGCGCGCCATGCACGGCAACTACGGCAGGAAGCTGTTCTACAAGGACGGCGACTACCTCCGTGTCGGCGCCGGCGGGCAGTGGCACAACGGCAAGGCCTACGGCGAATACTGCTACGCGCCCGACGGCAAGATTTACGCTTACATGCACCGGACGTACACGCTCGCCTACGACGTGGCCGGGCGCACGTGGACCGACCTCAAGGCCCAGCCGCGCACCAAGGCGCGCTTGTGGGGCTCGATGTGCTACGACCCCGTCAACAAGGAGATCCTCCACGCCGGCGGCGGCAGCGGCAGCGCCGAGGTCAGCACTTGGGCCTACAGCATCGAGAAGAACGAGTGGCGCCAGCTTGAATTCGGCTCCGACGCGCTGAAGCCGCTCTTCGCGAAGGCCAAGGCGCTGCGGTGGCAGGCCAAGACGCTGGTGGGCCGCTGCGCGAGCCGGCACCAGATCGCCGAGACGGCCGATGAGGCGAAGGTCGACCTGCCCGCCGAGGCAGCGAAGCTGGCGGCCGCGGCCTCGAAGCTCGCGGCCGAGGTCAAGGCCGCCAAGCTCGACGTGACCGAGACGGCCGCCGGCCGCGTCGCGGCATTGCGCCTCGAATTCGCCGTCACGGAACTCTTCAAGATCGCCGGCCCCAACCGTCGGGGCGCGGTCACGCCCGAACACATCGCCGAGGTCCGCGCCGCGCGTGAAATCTTCGAGCAGGTCGTCGACGCGCTCAGCCCCGAGCCGTCCGGCCGCGCCCGTTCGCAGATCGCCTACGACCCCGTCGACAAGAAGATTGTCCTCTTCGGCGGCGACGGGCTCGACCGCGTGCTCTCCGACACCTGGGTCTACGACTGCAAGACGCGCACCTGGGAACAGAAGTTCCCCGAGGTGTGTCCCGCGCCGCGCGCCGGACACATCCTCGCCTGGCTGCCGAAGGCGAAGAAGATCGTCCTCGCCGGCGGATACAGCCGCATCCCGCTCACACAGGAAATATGGACCTACGACACTGCCGCCAACAAATGGACGCTCCTGATGCGGGCCCCCCTCGTGCGCGAACGCCACCGGTCGTACAGCCCCGCCTGCCCCAACACGAACGCGCGGACGGTTCAGGTCGGCGCGGTCAACGACGACGACGTGCTGGTGTGCTTCAACGGCAACGCCGTCTGGGCCTGCAAGGTCGACCCCGCCAAGGCCGACGCGGCCCTCACCGCCGAGAAGGGCGTCGAGCCCGGCACCTACGTCTTCAACCGCATTTCTCCCGCCATCTGGGAGAAAGTCGCCAAGCCCGACCGCGTCAAGTCGCGCAAGTTCCTCGACGACCTGCCGGTCAACCGGTGGACCGCGTTCAGCTTCCCGAAGTACGCGCCCGGCGCGGCCAACCGCTGGGGCACCACCGCCTACGACACCGACCGCCACCAGTTCCTCTTCTGGGGCGGGGGCCACGCGACCAGCCACGAGAACGACGTCGCGCACTTCAGCGTGCTCGGCGGGTTCTGGACCATCGGCTACCACCCCGACGACCCCATCGAGCGCGTCTACGCCACCCAGCCCACGTTCCTCAGCTTCAACGACCGCGTCCACGTGCCCGTCCACGCCTACAAGGCCTACTGCTACGACCCGACCGCGAAGAAGATGTTCTACGCCGACCGCGCCTATGACCCGCTCGTTCGCGAGTGGGTCTCCATGGCCTATCCCGGCCTCTCGTGGCGCGGGCCGATGCACAGCCACATGGAGTCGACGCCGAAAGGGGCGGTGATGATCTCCACGCGGGGGCTGTTCCGCTTCGACGTGAAAGCCGACCGGTGGCAACGGCTGCCGTGGAAGGGGCCGAACATCCGCCGCATCTGGTGCGACGGGACCGCCGTGTGCTACGACTCGAAGCGCGACTGCCTATGGCTGGCCGACGACAAGAGCGTCGTCCGCTACGACTTCGCCACCGGCACGTCGGCGAAGGTCGCGGTCAAGAAGCCCAAGGCCGTCGGCGGATGGATGCTGTGGTGCGAGCAGGTGTATCTGCCCGACGCCGACCTGATCCTCATCATGCGCCTCTTCAAGAAGCCGGACGGCAAGGCGAGCAACATTGCGTGGAGCCCGGCGGACCGCAAGTACTACTGGGTCGACCTGCCGTACGTCATCGGCGGCAAGCCGGCCAACCTCGGCCGCGGCTTCAGTTGGCACGACGCCCTCCGGTATGACCCCGAGCTCAAGCTCGTCCTGCTTAACAACTCCAGCGGCCGCCGAGTCTGGGTCCTCAAGTTCGACCCCAAGACCGCCAAAATGGAAGAGATCAAAGAGGAATAGGATTGAACCACGGATGAACACGGATTGACACGGATGGTCCGGCGGATGATGCGAGCGCCATGTGTGCCCAACGGCCGACAAATGAGCCGATTCCGGAATTCCCCGCAAGCGTTATGGGGGAAGCGGACAAGTCATCCTTCACACGTTCATGATCGGATGAGGCGACGCGGTTCTGTGCAGATCAAGCCGCTCGCTCAGCCGGAGATTCGCCTCTCCGACCGCAGACATGCTTTCGGACCCTACGGGATGAAACTTGCCACCCCGCACCCCTCAGGAGTATACCTCCAAGTGTCTCACTCTTGCTGACGGCGAACAAACGGCGCTTGGGGCAGCGTTTGCACTGGCGGCAGACGTCACTGACTGACTGGAGGCCAGTAGGTGGAGGAGGCTTCTTTCTGCGACCTTTGCGCCAGCCCTCCTTGCCGCGATTTCTTCCGTGGCATTCGCCGGCGAGAAGAAGAACGCACAGGACATCCCGCTGATCGTGCGTGAGGAAACCGCCGGCGACTGGGTGGTGGACCGCTTCGCCGGCAACAACACGGCCGGCTCCTGGCTCTACCAGGGCCCGGCGCGCGAGGTGGGCGGGCTCCAATGCCCCAACTGGTGCGTGGAGGGAGGGGACGGCACGATATATCTGGTGTGCGGTTTGCGGACTTCCGAGGTCAACAGCCTGATGCAGGTGACTCCCGATGGGACGCTCCGCCTGGTGATGCAGACGAGGGGCCTGATCGAGGGCCCGATGGGAGACTGCCAGGCGGGCTATCCGATCTGGAACCCGAAGGAGAAGGCGCTCTACGTCACCGGGCCCAACTGCCTGCGGAAGATCGTGGAGAAGCCCGACGGCTCGCGATGGGTGGAGGTGGTCGTCGGTATTCCCAACAAGGCGGGCAACCAGGACGGACCCGCCAAAAAGGCGATGTTCAATAATTGGCCGCAGAAGCGGGGCGTGGTATGTAACTCCCGCGGGGTGTTTTTCTGGATCGAGGGTGTACGCGGACCCCATGGCGGCTCTCTGCGCCGGATCGAGAATGGGATGGTCTCGACGGTGCCCCTCAAGTTCAAGTTGAACGATCCGGAAGACCGTTTCAACTGGCCCATGGGCCGGGGGATGTTGAGCCTGGGCGAGAACGACGACACGCTCTACATCAACTCGTACTGGGTGCCCAGGGGCGTTTTCAGGTGCGACCTGAAGACCGGCGAGCTGACCCGGATCTGCGGCGTCAGACGTCGCGAAGACAAGTACAAGCGGCGGGATCATGCGGCCGACGGCCCGGCCCTGACTCACGCCGACGCCAGAGGCGCGATGAAGTCGCTCTACGATCCCTTCCACAACGCCATCTGGGTCTGGGGGCCCGACGAGGGCCGCTTCCGCTGGCTGCGGCTGGACGGCGACGGCTGGGTCCGGACGGTGTTCGCCGCCAGGAGGCCGGAAACCAAGGTCCAGTTCAACCGCTTCAAGTACTCAAACGTCCTGGGCGTTCCGGGGGAACAGATCGGCTGGGCGCATTGCTGCGGCGTGGACTCAAAAGGCGGGGTGTACGTACAGGCAGGTAACAAGGACATATCCGGATTCTGGCGGGCCCACAACAAGAACTGGCCGGCGCGCGACAAAAAGGAGGTGAAACCATGAGAACCAAGTCGCAAGTCGGAACGCGGAAACAAAAGAACCGGACAAGAACAGGAAAAGAGGTTCGCGCTTCGCTCGCAATGAAATCTTCAATGTCAAGTCGGAAGTCGGAAGGTATGAACCTCAAGCCGCTGTCGGGGTCTCCCCGTCCCCAGCATCTCGCGCGCGATGACCCACAAACACACCGCTGCGAGGAACCCGAAGGCCGCCCAGTCCCGGCCACTTGCCAGGACGAGGAAGTAAGCCACATACGGCCAGTCCCGAACGTACGCCGCACTGATGGCGGCGAGCGCCAGGAACAGCACCGGCGCCACCCATCCGGGCAGCGGGACCAGGAACGCGCCCGCGGGAATCTCCGGCAACACGACAAGCGGACTGAAGACGGCGACGACGGCGAAGATGAGGTCGCGTCTGCTCCTGCAACTTCCCAAGTGGAACCCCACGGCGACGAGCATTCCGAACACGGGCAGAATGAGGAAGCGCATCGGCGAGGTGCCCACCGCATGATAGCCGGCGTAAAGGACCAGCGTCGGCAGAATGAGCAGGCCGAGCAGCGCCGCGACAAAGCGGCGCCGTTTCCTCAGACACAGAAGCGCCAGACCCGCCCACGCCAACGGCTGGAAATGGAGCGACCCGATGATGTCGATCCCGCTTCCCACGTGGCGGTACTGAAACCCCTTGTAGTCTTCGGGGCGGAACTTGTATCCCAACGTAAGCGGATTGCCAAAGACCGCCCAGTTCCACACCATCTGAACTGCGACCATCGCCGCCACGCCGGCCGCGAACTCCGCGATCCCGCGGCGGCCCAGCTTCGACCGCTGCCGCAGCAGGATGAGCCCGGCCGGCAGCAGGTAGAAGATGCCGGCCACACGGATCAGACAGGAGAACCCCAGGGCCATGCCCGCCCACGCCAGGGACTTTCTCTGCTGCGCCCCCCGCATCAGCAGCGCCAGCCCCAGCAGCCCGAAGAAAAGCGCGGGCATGTCGGACAGGGCGTTGTAGCCGATGAGGTCCGCAGCGTTGAAAAAGCTCATGTAGTTGGTGTCCGGCGGGTTGGCGAGCCACTGCCCGAGGAACATGCTGTTCGTCCCCACTCCTTCCACCGTGCCGTGGAACGCGCTTGCGATCATCGGATACAGGGCGACCGCCGCCCCGCACGCCATCACGACCCGCCGGGACAATCCCGCACGGTCCAACACGACGAGGAGAAGCACCAGCGTCCCGCAGCCGAAGATGATGAAGCTGAGCACGGAGAACACGGCGGCGAACGCGAACGGCGCCGCCTCCGGCCAGGCCAGAGCGAGCGGCGTGTACAGCAGCGGAAGACCCAACGTGTAGGGGTACTCGCCGAACTGAAGCGGCCAGTCGAGCAGCTTGCGGGCGATGTTGAGGTAGTGGGTCTCGTCGATCGTGTGGATGCTGAAATACCCGAAGAACGAGAAGATCCAGAAGAGGGAAGCGGCGCGCAGCGCGACCCAACCGGCGGCGATGCGCACCAGCGTCCTTCCGCCGTGCACAAGCCAGAACGCCACGACCACCAGCAAGGCGGCAATCCCTCCCGCGAGCCATTTAGACGCCGACCCGACGGCGCGAGGCGTCTGGGTGCGGACCGAGTAGAGCAACTCGGGGGCGTAGTACAGCCGCGCGCCGTCGGCTCGGGTGATCGACCGCCTCCGGACCCATCGGATGATCGGCGAGTATCCCCCGGCCTTGGCGCGAATGCCGATCCATTCGCCGTCGTCGTCATCCGACCGGACGTGGGACGGCGGAACCGCGAGAGCCGGCTGCGTCATCTCCCGGTCACGGAACATCACCACGTCCCGCGTCTCTCGGTCTTCAGCTTCGCCGTACAAGAAGTCGAACACGACGAGGGCCGCAAGGCAAGTCAGCCCCGCGGCAAGGGCCAAACGCAATGATGGCCCCTCTCGCTTGAGAATGTCCATCCTACCCCTCGTCTTTTGCGTTCACCGCATGCCCGCCGTGCAATGGCCCACCGTCATCTTCTCCGCGCCGCACTCGTGGATCTCCAAGTTCGTGCGTCATCCTCGCCACCCAGACGTCTGAATCGACGTCGCCGCCGTAACATGCTGAATACCAATCGCTTACAACCCACCTCCGTGCCAGGCACCGAGCTCACCGAGCTCAGGCACCGATGTCATCCGTCCTCTTCCTCCAGGAAGCTCTCGATGGTCTCCAGGAACTCCTCGCGGTCACGGAACGCCTGCGTCGCCGCCGGCAGGCTCCGGCGGAACCAGTCGCCGTATCGCTTCGTGATGATTCGCCGGTCCGTCACGATCACGATGCCCCGGTCCGTCCGGTGGCGGATCAGCCGGCCGAACCCCTGTCGGAACCGGATGACGGCGCCGGGCACGGAGTAGCCGAGGAACGCGTCGCCGCCCTCCGCCTCGATCTGCTCGCACCGCGCCTGGTGGATCGGGTCGGTGTAGACCGCGAACGGCAGCCGCGCCACCACGAGGCACGAGAGCGTCTCGCCCACCAGGTCGACGCCCTCCCAGAACGAGTGCGTGCCCATCAGCACCGAGCGCAGGTCGCGTTTGAACAACTCGGTGATGTTCTCCCGCGAGCCGGACAGCCCCTGCGCGAGGATCCGGATACCGTCGCCGAGCAGCTCGTCGCGCAGCACCCCGGTCGCGCGGCGAAGCATCTCGTAGCTGGTGAACAACGCCATGCCGCGCCCGCCGGTCCGCCGGAACACCTCCGCCAGCAAGACGCCCAACTCCGAGGGGTAATCGGTCTCACGGTCGGCCGGATCGGACAGGAACGTCGGCACCATCACCAGGCACTGCCGCCGGTAGTCGAACGGCGTGCCCGCGTTCAGCTCGGCAATGCGCTCCGCGTCCACCAGGTCGATGCCCAGCCGCTTGCGCAGGAACGCGGTCGACCCGCGCACCGTGAGCGTCGCCGACGTGAAGATCACCGTCTGCTTGGGGCCGTAGACGTGTTCGAGCAGCATCCGCCCGACCTGGACCGGCGCGGCCCACGCTCGGACGCCCCCCTGCCGCGGCGGCGCCCGCTCGACCCAGAACACGTAGTTCGCGTTCTCCGCGGCGAGCACGAACTCCGTGTCGTGGATGACCTCCTTCAACGTCCCCGTCTGAGGCGCGATCTGGGAGATGAAGTCGTCTCGGTTGGGCAGAGCGTGTGGGGCCATCTGCCGCAGCGCCTCGGTCAGGCCCTCGACCGGCCGCATCACCCGGGCCAGCGCCGAGACCAGCGCCTTCTTCGCCTCGTCGATCTGCCGCCACAACGATTCACGCTTCCGGTCCGCGTAGATCCGGGCCGCCTCGCGCGGGCCACCCGCGCCGAGCAGCGCACCCAGCGCGGCGAAGAACCGTTCCATCACCGGCTGGATGCTTGCGACCGCGCCGCAAATCGCCTTGCCGCAGCGCTCCGCCTGCTCGCGCAGCTCGGGGTCGCCGGAGTATGAACGCGACGTGACCTGCCGCAGGACGGCGGGCACCAGCCCGGTCGCGCGCCCGCGCCGCCCAGGGCGCCACAACCGCCGCAGCGCGAACCCGATCCGCGTCTGCGACACCTCGACGCTGAACTGGCTGGTCGCCGCCGCCTCCAGGTTGTGCGCCTCGTCGAAGATCACGTGGGCGTACGGCGGCAGCACCGGACTCGAATCCGGTGTCTCCATCTCGGCGAAAACGACCGAGTGGTTCGCGACCACCACGTCCGCCGCCCGGGCGCGCCGACGGGCACGATGGAGGAAGCACTGCCTGCGGAACCGGCAGTCCGGCCCGGAGCACTCCTCGGCCGCCGACGAGAGCTTCGGGTTCAGCCCCTGGGCGCCGGTGCCGCCCCACGCCGCGCTCTCCGACAGGTCGCCGGTCGTCGTTTCCGCCGCCCACGGCAGCACGCTCAGCAAGCGCATCCGTTCCTGGCGCTCAAGTTCTACGTCGGCGTTGCGGAGCAGGTAGATGAGCTTCCGCACGCACAGGTAGTTGCGGCGCCCCTTGATCAGCGCCGCCTTGAACTCCGCGTCCAGTGCCCGCCGGATCAGCGGCAGATCCTTCCCGTAAAGCTGCGATTGCAGGTTCTTCGTGTTCGTGCTCACGACCACGGGCGTGTCGTTGGTCGTCGACCACTGCACCGCCGGCACCAGGTACGCGAGGCTCTTGCCGATGCCGGTCCCCGCCTCCACCAGCAGGTGCTGCGAGTCGTTGAACGCCTCGACCACCCCGCGGGTCATCGCAATCTGCTCCTGGCGGTGCTCATAGCCGTCGAGGGTCTTCGCGAACGGGCCGTCCGTGCCGAACAGCTCGGCGGCCGCGTCAGCATCGATCGTCCGGCAGTCGACAGGTTCGGGCAGGTAGCGTCGCGGCGCCGGCGGCGTCTCCTTGCGGAACAACTCGGCGAAGCTTTGCGCGGCGCCCAGGTCGAGCCGCGAACGCGCTTCCGACTGCGCCCACTTGAAGAACGCGCGGAGCGGGTCGCGACGAAACGCCGCGAGCAGGCCGTTGATCTCGGCGAGCACCGGGCCGGGCAGCTCGCACGCACGCCGGGCCAGGCGCGCCCACAAATGCAGCACGGTCTCGCAGTCGGCAGGGCAGCGGCGCTCGGCCGCCGGCTCCGGCAGTTCGAGGAACTCGCGCAGCGACGAGAGACTGTAACTCGGCAGCGACGGAAAGCAGATTCGCGACAGTTGCAGCGTGTCGAGCGGGGCTCGGTCGAACTGCTCCTTCGTGGCGCGGCGGAGGAAACCCCGGACGAAGCGCGTGTTGTGCGCGATGCACGGCGCCTCGGGCAGGAAGTCGAGCAGGTCCGCCAGCACGGCATCCGCGTCGCGGGCGTGCTCGAGCATCGCCGGCGTGATACCGGTCAGCTTGCGGGTCGCAAGTGAGAGCGTCCCCTTCGGTCGGACCAGTTCGTGGAAGCGCGCGGTGACCTCGCCGCCGACCCACACCGCGGCGGCCACTTCGACGATCCGGTCCTTGTACGCGTCGAGCCCGGTCGTTTCCAGGCCAAGGGCGACCACGGTCTCGTACATGCGGCGGTATCTCCACGACGGGCGACTTGCCCGGGGGCGATATCTTACCGAAAGAGAGCGAGCGGTTCCATCAGAGATGCGCCGGGCCACGGCGCCGCTCAGCGCTTCTTCCCCACCATAATCATCCGCGTGGTGCCCCGGCCGTGTCTCCCGCCCAGGAAGCTGCCGTACGTTCGCGTCACCTTCAGGCCGGCCCGCTCGAAGAGCCGCCGCATCTGTCCGGGCGTGTAGATGCGGATGGAGAGCGGGTTCCTAGGGCGCGCGCCGCCAGTCGTGATCCACGTCGACTCGATCCGCTGTTCCGCCGCGTTCCAGCGGTTGCACATCGTGACGCCCTCGGCCTCTTGCTTCGGGCGGAAATGACGCAGGACGAACTCGCGGTTCACTTGGTCAATCAGCAGCCGTCCGCCCTTGCGAAGGGCGCGGGCGTAGCGGCGGACCAGGCTGGCGTTCTCCTCATCGCTGAAGTAGCCGAAGCTGCCCTGCCAGTTGCAGATGCCATGGAATTCGTTCTCGAAGTTCAGCTCGCGGAGATCCATCGCGCGAAACGTGCCCGCGACGCCCGCCTTGCGGAAGCGGGCACGCGCGCGGCGGATGAACTGCGGTCGCAGGTCGATGCCGGTGACCAGACACCCCGCCTTGGCGAGGTGCACGGTGATCCGCCCGGCGCCGCACGGCGCGTCCAACACGCTCTGCCCCTTGCGAAGTCGCAGCGCTTTCTTGATGAACGCCGCCTCTGCGCCGCCTACGTCGTCGGGCCGCAGCCAGAGCTGATCATCGAACGTGTGGAACCACTCGGTCATTCCTGCCTCGATCACGAGCCTGAGAAGCGGGCGCCCTCTGCGCTCACATAGTACCGGAACACGCGGGCGGGGTCTACGCGGAAATCGTGCGTGAAGGACGGGGCTTTCTCGTCGCCGGGCGCTTACAACGGCTTGAGGCCGACGAACAGCCGCGCGTCCGGGTCGGTCAACGGATCGACCTCGTTGCTGGCGGCGGCGGGGGCGATCACCCGGCCGGCGTTTCGGGCGCGCATCGCGCGGGCCAGCACGCTCAGTCCCCTGGGCACGCAGGCGTCGCGGCGCTCGAGCCCCCACTGGACCGAGTTCAGCGCCGTCTGCCCGAGGCCGCGCCGGGCGCCGATCGTACAGGCAAAGTACTGCTCGGGCCCCGGGCCGTCGATCATGCCCCGCGGGATATAGACCAGGTTGTCACGCTCGTCGACCACGGTGCGGCAGATCAGACCGACCACGAACTGCCGGGCGTTGCCCCGGGCGCCGCTGTGCATCGCGAGCAACTGCGCGCCGAGCTCGACCGAGTCGTAGTCGCGCCGCGCCATCGCCGCATCCGCCAGATCATCATGGCATTCCGTGCAGCTTGCCAGCGTGACCGGATCGAGCGGCGGGGGCGCGGGAAGGCCCTCGCCCGCGAACGCGCAGATGGACCCGCCGGACTTCTTCGCGGCCTCGAATCCGCGCCGCATCAGGCGCTCGGAGAACTCGAGCGCCGCCTGGGCGCCGTCGCGCTCCAGCGCCCCACGGACGGCCGCCACGATGCTTGTCTTGGTCACGATGCCCCCCGGCGGCGCCAAGTCCGCCCCGGCCAACTCCGCCAGCTCCTTTCGGCCTTCAGCGGTCCGGCCGAGATGGGCCAGCCCCCACATCGATCCCAGGCTCGGGGACATCCAGCGGACGAGCTTGGGATCGCGTTGGAGGTGCCCGGCGAGCGACAGCTTCTCGCCTGCTTCCCGCTGCGCCTCGGGCGTGACCGGCAGGAACACGGCCACTTGGTCGCCGTCGAAGTCGGCGTTCAGCGGCACGCAGGCCAGCGGATGCAGACGGATCGCCCGCCCCGGCACGCGGACGGGATGGAACGCGATGTGGCAGGCCTCGTGCATCGTCGGCGCGCGGTTCACGATCACCCACGACGCGGCCATCAGTTCGTCGAGTTTCTGCTCCGCCTCCTCGGTGCGGTCGGCGACCGCCTTCGGGTCGCCCAGGCGGTTCGTGACGAACGGGGCGAAGAGTGTCCAGGCCATCTCGTCGGGCAGGCCGACTTGGTCGTAGCGCAGGCCGGTCCCGGGCGTGATGACCGAGCGGCCGGTGAAACTGACCCGCCCGCCGGCGACGATGCGCCCCTTCAGGTCCGACCCTTCCGGGCGGCGCAGTGACTCGAGAAACTCGGCCACACGGTGCGCCAGGTTTTCCCGCGCGCGGATGGCGAGCCGCTCGGGCACGTTGCCGTCGAGGACGCGCCGCGCCCCGTCGTTCGCCTCCACCAGTCGCTCGAAGTCGTCCTCGCCGGGCAGGCGACCGACCTTGGTGACCTCCGCACCCCTCAACCACGGATGCGGCACGGGGCAGGCGAGCGTCAACGCTTCACCCGGCGGCGTCGCCAAACCGAACGTGACCCGCTCGCCGTCGAAGTCCATGCGAATCCCCCCTGCGGCGAGGCGGCGCTGGAGGCGCCGGAACATCGGGGTGGGCGGCGGCGACGGCTCGAACTTGCCCGAAGCAATGGCCTCTGACAGTGTTTCGATGCCCTCGCGCTCGCACGAGCACGTGTTGAACGACTCGACGATGTTCTCGAACGCCCCGGCATCGCGAAGCGCCCAGTATTCCATCTCGCCCCGTCGCTGGCCGTGGAACGAGCCGCCCCACCCCCACCAGCGCAGCTTCTCACGGACCAGGTGGTGGGTCAGGCCCCAGTAAACGACGCCGACGGTGCTGGACCGGTCGAGCGGGGGGCCGCCCTTGCCCATCCGCACCACTTCCATCCCGTTTTCGGGGAGGCCGGCGCCGGCGAGCAACTCGCGGACCTCGTCATTGCTCGGTCCGCCGAACGGCGGCGCGACGATAGTTTCGCCCGTGGTCTTGGCGACGCGGCCCAACACCGCCTCGCGGACCTGGCCGTAGTTCATTCGCGACGGAACGCCCATGAAGCTGTAGACAATCTCGGCCGGCGTGCCGTCGGCGAGGTGCGGCATCTCGTCGTCGGCGAGGACCTGGCTGACCACGCCCTTGGCGCCGTGGCGGTTGGACAGCTTGTCGCCCGGCTCGAGCGGGGCATCGAACGAGAGCTTCTTTGCGGCGGACTGGCTGACGACAATGCCGTCCTCAAACGTGCCGACGCCCCAAGGCACGAACGCGGTCAGCAGGTTGCGCCCGCACCAGAACTCCGGCACGTCCGGCTCGAGGCCGCTCTGCACGAGAGCCGGCTCCGGCTCGGGCGGCACGAGCCACTGCCGCATCATGTTGGCGCCCATCAGCGCGCGATTGGCGTCGTCGTGTTGCAGGAGCGGGATGCACGCGGCGCCGACCGATAGCTTCTCCGTGGGCGGGCCGTCGGCGGCGACGAACTTCCCGTCGCGGATAGCCGCCCCGCGCGCAACACTCAGGACCTTCCCGACGTTCCCGCCCTCCGGGGTCATGATCGGGCAGGTTCGCCCGAGCTGGCCCGGTACCCCGAGCCGCTGCTTGCCGCGCGGCAGGATGAACTCACGGGTCGGAATCTGCCACGGCTTGCTCCAGTCGCGCGAGAAGAGGAGGCGTCCGTCCATCGGCCCGCCGGGTCCAGGTCTGTGCCAGGCACCGACCTCCCGGCTCGGTCAGCTCGGGGCAGCGCTATTCTTGCTTCGGGTTGGGCCAAGTCAGGCGGAGTTGGGGCCATTCGTCGCGCGGGCAGAGCACGATGATGATCCGGTCGCCGCGGCTGCGGTCGTAGTCCATGGCGCGCTTGGCCACGGAGCGATAGATACTCGATGTGGTGCGGGCGATGTGGCTTGGAGGCGTGTCGAAGCCGCCGTCGCGTATGGCGGGGAAGTCGTCGATGACCAGTCCCAGGTCGAGCTCATAGTACCGTTTCGGAGCGTCGGCCAGGATACACGCCCAACGTCCTCCGTTCCGCTCACAAATCGCCACCTGGGCCCGCCCGGGGCGTACTACGCGCTCGACCGCAGCAGTGATCTTATCGGCCGCGCCCTCACGCGTGAACTCCATCGGCGCTCGTTTTGCGACGGCAGGCGCATTCCGCGCGGCTTGCTCCGCGGGGCGAAGCAAGAGCGCGGCAATGACTGCCCCGAGCAGAAGGACAACAATCGCGCCGGCGCGTACTCCGCGGCTCACGTCTTCTGTTCTCCTCGTTCATGGCGGGGCAGGGTCGTGGCGCACTTGGCCTAAGCCGCCGCTCCAGACTACTTCCTGGGCTTGGCGACGAAGTCGCAGATCACCTGATCGTTGGGGCTGTTGATAGTGACCTCGTACGACCGCGGCGTGAACCTGTATTGGCTGCTGTCTGGTACTACGCGGTACGTCTTGGGGGTCGCGACGTCGACGAACTGGTAGTAGCCTTCGGCGTTCGTGGTCGCCGTGGTGACGAGACTCCAGCGCTTGATCTTCTGCTCCAACCTGACCGTGACACCGGCGACCACGCTGCCGGTGGAACTGTTGGTGATCCAGCCGTGGATGTTGACGTGCGATTGCTGCTGCCCCGTGAAATCGACGCCCCCAACATCAGCGTTTACGACTTCGACCTGCTGCGGCGGCGGCGTGAAGGCGTAGCCGGCCAAGGCAGGCGTGACCGTGTAGGATCCCGGCTCGAGATCGCTGAAGGAGTAGGTGCCGTCGGCGGCGGTCTGAGTCGTCTTCGTCGCTTGCCCGCCGGCCAACTCGACCGTGACCCCTGCCAGGGGGAGGCCGGTTCCCTGTTCCGTGATGGTGCCCGAGACGGAATACGTCGGCGGCGAAGAAACGCGCAGAATCTTGCACGCGATGTCGCCCCGCGCGAGGACGGGAATCGCTACCGTCAAGACGCCGTCGGCGCGGACGGTAACCGAGCTGACATGAGTCGACGTTTCTCCGCTGCTCCAGACGTCGTACCAGCGGACCTCATAGCCGCCCTCGGCGAAGGCCGGGACGGAGAGCGTTTGGCCACCCATCGTTCCGGAAGGGTTCTGGATCCAACTGTAGCCGCGGTCGGCAAGCTTCATCCCCCAGCCGCGGCGCCCGCCGGTCACACTCACGTCCGCTGGCGACAAGGCGGGGTCTCCTTGATAGCTGATGCCGGCCGCGAACTGAGAGACGTATTGCAGGTGATTCCGCATGGGTCCGCCCACCTCGGGGTCGGTCAGCATGGGCCAGTTGCCGCCGTCGCACCAGACTAGAGGCGTCATCGCCGCGCCCGCGGAGGCGCCGGCCCAGATGCCGTTGTGGAGGTGGGTCGGTTGTGTGGCGCCGTTGATCGTGTCGCCGCCAAACTCGGCGTGGAAGCCGGGCTTGCCGGAGCCCCACATGGTTTCCGTGTCGGCGCCGATAGCGGCGGCGACCTCGATGTCGTTCGTCTGCTGGGCGTAGTTGTCGGTGGCGCGGAGGTCGCCGTTGCCCCAGCCGGGTGCGTTCACCTTGGTGAAGGCCACGGGGGTTGCGCCGCCGGCGTTGGCCCGGTAGGGGTCGTTGGCGCGGAAGTAGTCGCGCACCGCCGCGCACCAGGCCTCGGCCTGGGCCCGGTTGCTCACGTACCCGGTGGTGCCGTCGATCTCGCAGAGGCCCACCCACCCCGCAATGGCGCGGCTGTAGCCCCAGCGGGCGAGCAGGTAGCGGTAGAAGTTCTTCTGCAGGCGCCACTGCGGGGTGTCGGCGCCTCCGTCCGAAGTCTTGAAGAAGTCGGCCGCGGAGCAGGTGCCTTTGTATGCGTTGTTGTCCCACCAGCCCGCGCCCCAGGGGTGACCGGTATCGCGCAGCTGGCCGTGGGACCAGATGGTGGGCAGGAGGGAGACCCCGGCCGCCTCGGCGCGGGCGACGACGCCGTCGATGTAGGCGCAGGCAGCCTGGTTGTAGTTGCCGATGCCTCCCTCGGCGTTCTCGACGGGGGCGCGGGCGGCCCATTCGGCCCCCTCGGACGGCTTGTACCAGGGCGCCGCGATCCAGAAGCTCAGAAGGTTCTCACCTTTGCTGGCCATGTCCGC
>CAZDHT010000116.1:0-14880 GCA_964505325.1 uncultured Planctomycetota bacterium
CCTTCACTTCAAGTTGGCGCTGATCATTATCGCGACAATGGCCGCGGTGGTCGTGCTGCTGGCGCTCCTCGCGATGCAGGGCCGGAAGCCGAAAGAAC
Source organism: uncultured Planctomycetota bacterium (assembly GCA_964505325.1). Taxonomy (GTDB): domain Bacteria; phylum Planctomycetota; class PUPC01; order PUPC01; family PUPC01; genus CAZDHT01. Next base: position 99 of record CAZDHT010000116.1, read on the forward strand.
GCTAGCAGCGACGGGCTTTTGGATTTGACAAGACCATCGTGCGCCGGTAGAATACGGCCTCACTTAAGGCAGAGGACGACTCGTGAAAGTCAAGACCCGCCGAAGCAACCGGAAGAAGATCCGCAAGCAGGGCTTCCGGACGCGGATGAAGACGGCCGACGGCCGCAAGACCATCAGCCGCCGCCGCCGCCGCGGCCGCAAACGCCTGACCCCGGTCTGACCTGGATTTCTCGCCAGAAATGCGCCAAAGGTGACGCGCACGGTGGCAGGGAGTTCCGAAATCAGGCCTGCCCAAGCACGTGAACTGCGCCGCGCCGAATCGTCGCGACCAGCGTGTCGCCGACCTCAGCGCGGAGTTCGCCGAACGCCGCGTGCGACACGGTGCTCACCAGCGGCATCGCCCCGTCAAGCTCGACTCGAACGTAAACCCCGCAGTCCGTCGCGCGCGCGAGCCGCAACTCGAGCGCGGTGTCGCCCTCCGCGAGGTCGGCTCGCGAGCGTGACAGGCGTATGTTCTCCGGTCGGACGATGAACTTCACCTTCCCCTCGAAGCAGCCCGGCACGACGAACTGAGTCCGCGCGACCTTCAGGGTGGTGCGGTCCGGCTTCCGGGCGTCGGCGACGACTTCGCCCTCGCAGATGTTTTCGCAGGACATGAACCGGGCAACGAACTCGTTGCAGGGCTTGCGGAACAGTTCGGTCAGCGTCCCCGTCTGCTGCAAGCCCCCCTGGTGCAGGACGGCGCCCCTGTCGGCGACGGAGAAAGCCTCCTCGCAGTTGTGGGTGATGTGCACGGTCGACACGCCGAGCTTGCGCTGGAGCGCTCGCAGTTCCGAGCAGACCATCCGCCGCGTCGGTTCGTCGAGCGCGCTGACAGGCTCGTCGAGGAGCAGGACCTTCGGCTCCACGACGACCGCCCTGGCGAGTGCGACGCGCTGCCGCTCGCCGCCGCTGAGGCCGCCGACCGACCGTTTCAGCAGGTGCCCAATTCCCAAGAGGTCGGCGACCTCCTTGGTCTTTCGCCGCGCGGTATCGGCCGGAACCGCGGTGCGCTTCAGGCCGAAGTTTATGTTGTGCTCGACGTCGTAGTGCGGGAAGAGCGCGTAGTCCTGCGGCACGTATCCTATCGCGCGGGCGCGCGGCTCGAGCCGCGTGGCGTCTCGCCGGTCGATGATGATTCGGCCGGAGTCCACTCGCTTCAGCCCGCACAGGCATTCAAGGAAGATGGTCTTGCCCGAGCCGGGCGGGCCCATCAGGACGAAGTACTCGCCGGGCTTCACGTCGAGGGTGATGTCGCGCAGGTGGAAGTCGCCTATCCTGAACGAGACGTTTTCGGCGCGGATCATCGCGTGAGACCCACCTACAGCTTCACGAGTGCGCGGCCGCCGACGAAGCGGATTGCGAGCAGCGCGGCCAGCGCGATCCCAATCATCAGGAGCGCCGCCGCCAGCGCGACCTCGATCCGCCCGACCGATTGCTCGAGGAAGATAGCCGTGCTCAGCACCTCGGTCCGGCCTCGAAACGAGCCGACGAAAATCTGGAGCGGCCCGAAAATCCCGAACGCCCGCGCCCAGGTCAGGATGGCCCCGGCTATGATGCCGTTCTTTGCGAGCGGCAGGGTCACGTGTGCGAACGCGCCCCAGTGCCCGCAGCCGAGCGTCAGGGCGACGTTCTCGACCCGCCGATCTACCTCGTCGAACGCGCTCTTCGCCGAACGTATCGCATAGCTCGCAGAAACCACGAACTGACACAGCACGATCCCCTGCGGCTGGAAGACGAACTTCATGCCGTGCGCCTCCATCCACCTGCCGACCCCGGTCTGGTTGAAGACGACCCGCAGGGTCAGCCCCGCCACCAGCGGCGGGAACACGATGGGCAGGTCAACGACCGCGTCCACAATCACCTGACCCGGAAAACGATACCTGCTCAGCACGTACCCGACCGGGACGGCAAAGACCAGCGACAGCGCCATTGTGGCCACGCTCGTCCAGATGCTCAGCCAGAGCGCCTGGCGGATGTACGGCGCGGTCAGGACCGTCTTGACCGCGTCGCCGCTGACGTAGAGCGCGTCGCCGATTATCAGCAGCAACGTCGCCCCGACGAAGACGACGAGGAAAAGAGAGAAGCCGACGGACAGAATCCCGCTGCGCCAACCCCGCACAGGCGCGTCACTTGACCTGCGGCCCATCGTTCAGCGTGCCCTCTTACTCCGGCGGCTCGACTCGGTACCCGTGTTTCTTGAAAATGCTCCGGCCGCGGTCTGACGCGGCGAACTTGACGAACGCCTCCGCGAGCTTCCTGTTTTTCGTGAAGTTCAGCACGCCGATGTTCACGGCCGAGATTACATTGTGCTCGGCGGGGACGGGGACCTCGTCGCCGTATCGCGCCCATTGCTTCGCGAGGGCGTCCCAGATGATGACGGCGTCGAGCGAGCGCGCCTGGATGTGCAGCGCCAGCTCGTTGACCGTGGCCGACGCGAACGCGAGGGTCCTCTCGACATCCTGCCAGGGGATGCTGTTTTTCTCGAATATCTCCTTCGTGACGCGCCCGATGGCGCAGTACTTCGCGTTCCCGACCCCCAGCCTGACGCCGGGCTTGAGAAGGTCGCGCAGGCCCCTAATCTTTTTCGGATTGCCCTTCTGCACCAGGATGGTCGGGACGAAATAGCAGACGAATTTCTGCTCGAGTATCAGCCCCTGCTGCGCCGCAAGGTCCACCCATCGCTTGTCGCCGGGCATGAACAGGTCGCCCTGCCGCGCCAGCTTAAGCTTGGACAGGAGAGCCCCGGAGCCCGCGTAGTCGGCCGAGACGTCGATTCCGTTCTTGCTGGCGAACGTGGCCAGCAGTTCCGCCGCCGCCGGCCTCAGCCCGGCGCCGCAGAAAATCATGAGCTTCGGCGCGCTGGACGGCTTGCCGCAGCCGGGCAGCGCCATGCACAGCGCGGCAACCGCCGGAAGAAACAGCCCGCGCCCAATCGCTCTCATTTCCGCAGCCCCCTATTTCGTATAGCCGTAGCGGGCGAAGATGGCCTTGCCCTTCGTCCTGGCGAATTCGACGAATTTCTTCACGTACCCCGGATGTTTCGAGTAGTTCAGGCCAATGACGTACACGCCTATTTCCGTGTCATACTCGTAAGGCGTCGGGACGACGTGCAGGCTCTTCCGAAAGGTGTGGGCCACCCCGTTCCACATCATCACCGCGTCGACCGCCTGGGTCTGGACCAGTGTGCCGAGGTTGTGGTGCCCCTTGGTGAGGCGGTTCTCGACGTTCCTCATCACCGCCTCCTTGATGCCCTTTTTTTCGAGCAGCTTGAAAACCATCTCGCCGCACGTCGAGTACGCCGGATTGCTCAGCGCGACCCTGAGCCCCGGCCTGCCGAGGTCGGCGATGCTCTTCAGACGCTTCGGGTTCCCCTTCTGCACGGCAAGGACCGGGGCGACGAACCCGACCTGCACGTAGTCCGCCCGCGCACCGGCGTCCCTTACGTAGTCTTGGTACGGGTGGTGCGTGATAAGTATGTCGCCCTTCCGGCCGGTCTTGACGAGCGGGAGGAAGTCTTCGCTGCCCGCCGTCGTGGTCACCACGGCGATGCCCGTCTCGGCGGTGAACTGCTTGTACAACTCTTCCATCGGCGGGACGAAAGAACTGCCGCAGAGAATCACCAGTTCATTATCTGCCTTTTTGCCGCAGCCGGGCAAGAACCCGGCGGCCACCGCGACAAGCGCGGCGGCGATGACAACGGCGCACAGGCTCCGCGTTTTGAGCCGATGGGCAATCACCTTGGGCCTCCCTGTAAAATAAAGAGCACGTTCGGCCGCTAGCCGTTTTTATACACGAAACCTGTGCGAGGGTCAAGCCGGACAGCGTCCTTCCGGCCGGTCGCGGTTTCCTTATAATGACGGACGCGGGGCGCGGCGGGACTCCGCTCGTCCATGCGTGCGGTCGGAACAACGCCGAGGGGTTCGCGATGAGCCTGTCGTTCTTCATAGCCACGTTCGGCTGTAAGGTCAACCAGTACGACAGCCAGGTCATGCGGGAGAAGCTGCTCGGGGCTGGCTGGGACGAGAAGCCGCGGGACGACCGGCCGGACGTCGTCATCGTCAATACCTGCACGGTCACCCACGCCGCCGACGCGAAGGCGCGGCGGCTCATCCGACGCATCGCCCGCGAACTGCCGGACAGCCGCATCGTCGTGACCGGCTGCATGGTCAACCGCGACCGGAGTCTGTTCGACGACGCCCCATGCATCTTGAAGGTCGTCGACAACGAACACAAGGTGGACATCCCGCACATCATCACCTCTGCCGACGACGATCAAGGTGTTCGCCTGTGCGCACAGGCGAACACCTGTTCCTGGCCGGTCGGCATCTCTGGCTTCGCCGGGCACACGCGGGCGTTCGTCAAGGTCCAGGACGGCTGCGATGCGTGGTGCGCGTACTGCATCGTGCCCGCCGTCCGCGGCAAGCCGCGGAGCCGGCCGATGAACCAGGTGCTCGACGAAGTCGGGCGGCTCAGCGCCCGCTTCAAGGAGATCGTCCTGACCGGCATACACCTCGGCCTTTACCGTGATGCCTCGGGTGCCGACCTCGCCGCCCTGGTCCGCACGGTCCTGGAGACGTCGTCCGTCGAGCGCGTCCGCGTGAGTTCAATCGAGGTGAACGAGATCACGCCGGAGCTGGTCGAGATCGCCGCCCGGTCGCGGCGCTTCTGCCCCCACTTCCACGTCCCGCTCCAGAGCGGCAGCGACCGGGTCCTGGCGCGGATGAACCGCCGCTACACCGCGCAGGGGTTCCTTCGAAATATCGACCGCGTGCGCGCGCAGCTCGACCGTCCGGCGTTCACCACCGATGTCATGGTCGGCTTCCCGGGGGAGACGGACCACGATTTCGCGGAGACGGTCGCGGTGTGCAGAACGGCGGGGTTCAGCCGGATGCACATCTTCCCGTACAGCGGCCGCCCCGGCACCGCGGCCGCGACGATGAGCGGCAAGTGCCCGGCATCGGTCATCCACACCAGGAAGAAAGCCCTCGAAGAACTCGCCTGCGAACTGGCGCTCGCGTACAAGAAGCCGTTCGTCGGCGAAACCGTCGGCGTACTGGTCGAGACGTCCCGCGACCGTTTCGGCCGGCTCTGTGGCTTCACCGGCCGCTACCTCCGCGTCGTTTTCGACGGGCCGGACGAGCTCCGCGGCCGGATCCTCCCGGTGCGCATCGCCCGCGCCGAGCCGGGCGCGCTATTTGGCCGACCCGGACCGGAGGATCCGGTACCGGAGAATCCGGCGCGGGGGAATCGCGGGCCGGAAAAGCCTTGACCCACCCGCCTCCCACGTGTCTAATTGTCTTGTGGAATGCGGACATCACTTCCTCTCCTAGGGGGACTGAGCATGCGACCCGCCGCCACACTGATAGCCGTCGCGTCGTTCATTGCGATGCTCTGCGCCACGGCGATTGCCGCCGACAAGAAGGCAACGTCCGTCTCCGTCGTCCAGAAAGACGGCAAGAAGATCGAGCTGAAGTCGCTCGAGATCGGGTTCGACGAGCGGAGCCTCTTCGGCACCTCGTTCACCAAGCTCGACAAGCTGCCCATCAAGACCGGAGGACTCCACCTCGACGTCCCGCTCAAGAACCTGGCCAAGATCGAGATCGTGTCGGCGGACAAGGAGGGGAAGAAGGTCAAGGTCAAGCTGACCGCGGTGAACGGCGACAAGATGGAAGGTGTGGTGGATCACGAAAAGAAGCTCATCTGGCAGGGAATCCATCCGTTTGCCGATTCAGAGGCCAAGCTCGATCCAGCCGCGATCAAGGAAATCGTACTGAGGCCGGAGAAGAAATAGGGAGGGTTCCGTCCCTCTCGGCGAGAGCGCGGGCGCTCCGCCGCGGGCTTATCTTTGATGCACAGGCTCACCCGAAAAGCGGCCGCCGTCCTTTGCCTGATTCTGCTTATCGTTGCGTGTTCGACGGCGCCGGGCGCAGACGCCACGGCGAAAGCAGCCCCGCCGCCCGCACAACAGCCAGGGTTCTGGTCGAAGCTGTTCAATTCCACGTTCGGCCTGGTCCTCCTGTTCATTTTCCTGCCGGTCCTCATCACCACGTTCATCGCGGCGCGCCAGCGCGACCGCTGCCTGAAGACGTTTCACCGATTTCACGCCACGGTGTACACCAAGGCCGGCCGGCCGATATGGGGCATACTGCACGTGTTCAGCAAGGGGCTGGTGATCCGCTATCGCCAGTCCGTGGACGTCCACGGTCGGCCCGCCCAAAGCTCGTACATGATGTACGAGCCGGACATGGGGAACGTCCACGCCATCTTCCGGTTTCACGACCAAATTGACGAGAGAAACAAGAAGCGACGCGACCGGCAGATCAGGCGGCTTGCCTATCCCAGCCTGACGCGGCGGACGTGGCGGCGGGTCCGAAACCTGGTCAACACCCTGCGAGACGCCTTCAGCAAGGCGATCGGCGCCCTCATGGGGCAACTCCAGCGGGTCAAGCCCGGCAGCGAGACGCTGAAGACGGGCGGCAAGGAAATGGAGGGCGTCGGCACCACACTGCTCGGCCAGGTCGCCAACGCGTACGAACCGATCCTTGAGAAACACATCGGCACGCCCGTGGTACTGGAGATCACCGGACCCGCCGAGGGGCAGAAGAAGGAATACCCCGGCCAGTTGGGCGAGTACAGCGCCGGGTACCTGATGGTGCTCGACATCGAGGCGGAGATCGAAGACGCCGCCACCGTGGGCGGGCCCGGGGCGTTTGACGACCAGGTGCGGGCAACGAGGACTAACGACCAGATCGAAGTGTCCAACGGGCTGAGCGTCGGGCTCCGGGTGATCTCGGTTGAAGTGGGCGGCCGCGCGGTCTCGCTGGATGCCGAGGTCGAGACCGGCGCCACCGCCACCCTGCCGCTCTCGTTGTCCGAAATCACGCCTACGGCGCCCGCGGAGGCGGCGAGCGGCGAAGAGGCCCCGCCCCCGCCCCCGCCGTCGGACGTTGTGGTGAGACTCGCCGCGCGTCGCAGAACGGACATCATGGCGCCGCGCGGCCACGCAACCATCCGCCACGGCGGCGTGCGCAAAAACGCTCAGGCCGCGTACCCGGCGGGCGCCATGAAAAGCTTCAGACTGTTCAGCCCCAGCCGCACCGAAGAATAGCGGGCCGAACCGAACACACGCTACCCTTGGGAGGGCACACCTTGACATCCATCATCATCAGAGGCGCCCAGGTCGTCGACGGCACCGGAGCCCCGGCGGTCAAGGCCGACATCGCTGTCGACGGGGACCGGATATCGCGGATCGCGCCGGACATCAACGCGCCGGCTGAGAAGGTCATCGAAGCCGACGGGCTGGTGGTGGCTCCGGGTTTCATCGACATTCACGCGCACGGCGGCGCGGGCATTCTTCAAAACGCAACCGCCGACAGCAAGGTACATGACGGCATCACCACGGAGGTCCTGGGCAACTGCGGCTCCTCCCCCTTCCCCGTGCGGCCGGAGGAAAAAGGGCGCCGCTCCGCCGCCGAGTTCTTCGAGGCGGTCGACGAAGCCGGAACGTCCATCAACCGGGTGCTCCTGGTCGGGCTGGGCTCGGTGAGAGCGTTTGTGATGGGCCCGGATTCGCGCCCCGCGTCGCCCAAAGACCTCCAGGCGATGCGGCAGGAGACCGCGCGCGCCGTCGAAGAAGGGGCGTTCGGCTGTTCGACCGGCCTCATCTATCCGCCGGGGTGCTTCGCCACGCGCGAAGAGATCGCCGAGGTCGTCAAGGCGGCCGGCGAACGCGGTGCGCTGTACGCCACGCACATGCGCGGCGAAGGCGACACCCTCGAGCAGGCCATCGAAGAGGCCGAGTTCATCTCGAAGACGAGCGGGGCGCGACTCCAGATCTCCCACCTCAAGTGCTCCGGCAGACGCAATTGGCACAAGATTGACTGGCTGGATGAGCGCTTGCACGGCATGGTGGACGACGGCCTGGACCTGGCCTGCGACCGCTACACCTACACCGCGGCCTCGACGGACATCGGCTCCATCCTGCCCAACTGGGTCTACGACGGGACAAACGAACAGCGCATGGAGCGCCTGCGGGATCCCGAGGTCCGCAGCCGCGTGGAGAAAGAAATCCTCGCCGAGCACCCCGAGCCGGAGTACTGGGACAGCGTGGTGGTGTCGTGGGTCCCGGAGGGCGAGGACGCCTCGTACAACGGCAAGAGCCTCCGCGAGATCGGTGAGTTGCGGCGCGAGCGGCCCGTGGAAGTGGTAATGAACCTGCTCGCCCAGCACAAGGAAAAGGTCGCCGCCGTGTTCTTCTCCATGTGTGAGGAGAACCTGCGCCGCATCCTCTCGTGGCCGTTCGTTGCTATCGGCACCGACGCCCGCGCCCGCGTCCCGCGCGGCAAAGAACTGACCAGCCGCCCCCACCCGCGAGCGTACGGCACGTTCTCGCGCCTGCTCGGCAAATACGTCCGCGAAGAGAAGCTGCTCTCGCTTGAGGAAGCGGTGCGGCGGGCCACGTCGCTGCCCGCCGGACGGCTCGGCCTGAACGACCGAGGCGTGCTGCGCGAAGGGGCGTTCGCCGACATCACCATCTTCGACCCGGCCGCGGTCAGCGACCGCGCGACGTTCACCGAGCCGCACCAGACGTCAGCGGGCATCCCGCACGTGCTCGTCAACGGCCGGCTCGTCATCGAGGACGGCTCGCACAATCACAGCCTCCCCGGCCGGATGCTCAGGAAGCAAGGATGAAGCCGACCATCGGATTCGACTGCGACATTCGCGTGTGCGGCCCGCAGAAACGCCAGAAGCTGGAAGTATACCGCGACTACACCGACTCGGCCCAACTCGCCGGCGGCATCCCGATCCTGCTGCCCGCCACCGACGACCCCGGACACATCGACGAGCAGCTCGACCTCATTGATGGGCTCGTCCTCATCGGCGGCAATGACCTCGCGCCGAGAATCTACGGCGCCAAGAAGCACCCGGAAACGAAACCCATGCACTCGGCCCGCCAGTTCTACGACATCGAACTGGCCCGCGCCGCCATCCGCCGCAAGATCCCCATCCTCGGTATCTGCGGCGGGCTCCAACTCATCAACGTCGTTTGCGGCGGCGACCTGATCCAGCACGTGCCCGACGTGGTGAGCGGCGAGGTAGTGCACCGCAGCGAGGGCGGCGCCGTGCACGAGGTCATCATCGAGCCTGACACCCGCCTGGCCAGGATCGTCGGGACCGACCGGCTGACGGTCAACTCGGGGCATCACCAGGCGGCCAACCACATCGGGAGCGGCCTCCGCGCCGCCGCGCACAGCGCCGACGGAATCGTTGAGGCAATCGAGTCGACCGGGGAGACGTTTCTCCTGTGCGTGCAATGGCATCCCGAACGCCTGGCCGCAGACGACCCCCGGCACCTCGCCCTGTTCGACGCGCTGGTCGAAGCATCTCTCGACGAGATGGACGCGGCCTGATCAGCCGTCTTGTGTGGCCCAGTCGTAGGGGATGGCGCTCCCGTGCGCCGGCAGGCGGAGTTCGTCGGGCTGCTCGCGGTTGAACGGTTCAGTCGGGCAGTTGACAACCATCGCCTCCGTCTCGCCGATCGCCTTGAACCCGTGGTAGACTCGGGGCGGAATGTGCACCAGGACCGGGTTGTGCACGCCGGCGAACACTTCCATCAACTCCCCGTGGGTCGGCGAATCCTCCCGGCTGTCGTACAGCACGATCTTCGCCATTCCGTTCACCACGGCGAAGTTGTCGCTCTGCAGCTCGTGGCAGTGCCACGCCTTGACGACGCCGGGGTTCGCTGTCGTGCAGTAGCACTGCCCGAATTTCTCGAACACGTCGTCGTCGCACCGAAGGATCTCCATCAGTCGGCCGCGTCCGTCGGGCCGCACCGTCAGTCGCTTGACTCTCACGCCATCAATCACGGCTTCAGTTCCCGCGATGGTTGCGGCGGCATGCGCCAGCTACGTCCCGTGCTTCCAGCAGCCTGCGCCTGGAGCCAGAAAAACAGGTGTTCCAGGGTCCGCGCAAAGCGGTACCCGCCGCGGCCGAGCGCCGGTTCTTGAACGAGTACACCGAGGTCCCTCATCTTGCGGAGGAAATTGTCGAACACCTTCTTCTCTTCGTTGGAGAGGGTGGCCGTAACAGCCCGACGCGTGAATTGGGTCCGCAGCGGATGCTTCGCAAGCTTGCCCAGAATGGAGCGATACCTCTGACTCCGGATCGCATCGTAGACACGCGGCTCGATGTACTTGCGTCCTACGACGTCGGCGGCGGCAAGTGCCCCCTGGACAGCATCAGACCTGTCGATCGCTCCGTCTTGGTCCACTTTGAAGGTAGCATCGCCGACCTCATGACATAGGACCGGGAAGCCCCCCGTCATCTCGCACAGGAAGTCAAGAGCTTGCTTATCGACAGGCATGTTCACGAGCCCGAACGCTTTGCGGAAGAAGTCCGCTGTCTCCTGCTCACTGAACGGCCTGATCTCAACAAGGTCGAACACCCGGTCCAGCGACGGCTGCGACCTGACAAGCTGCGAACGGCGCTCGGGCAAGCCGACCAGCGCCAGCAATAGCGGGAGCGGGTCGTCCGATGTCGCGATGTCATCAACCAAGCTCTTGAGCCAATTGGCGAAACCTTCGGTGGCGGCAAGTCCATCGAGATCATCAAGAATGAGAAACAGTCCATTTTGACCGTTCCCGATCTTTCTAAGAAGGTCCCTGAGTGTCGGGGCAAAATCGTGCACCAAGTGGCCCAAATCGTCTGAGGACGCCCCGAACTCCACCGTTACACCGAACAAACCGACTTCCTTGACGCGGTCTCCAAGAAACTCGCGTAACCGACTATACCACGGCTTCTCAATGCTGTCCTTCAACAGGCGCTCGAAAATGCGGCGTACCATTTCCTCGAGTGTGCATACCCCACCAAGGTAAACGTGCAGACCCGGCATCTGATGCTTCTTCTCTGCGGCTATTCGCGCGTACCGGCACAGGGAGCTCTTGCCAATTCCGCGATCTCCAAGAACAAAAACGCGCTGAAGACTCCCCTTGAGCGCAGTTCCCGCCTTGTCCACAATCTGGCGGAGTTCCTGCAACCTGCCGACAAAAAACTCAACAGGCACAGGAACACCTGGCGTAAAGGGTGAGTACTCCTTACCCATCGATCACGACCCCGTCGCCATTGAAGGCGTCTACCACCTTGGTGGCTGCCCCGGAAGCGGCAGAAACGACGTTGCACCTGTAACCATTGCCAGCCTTTGCAGGTATCTTACCCCCAGCCGCGTCATCGTCAAGAGCATTTCTCCTCTGCACCGGCCATCGCCTTGATCAGCGCCGGAAGCACCTCTCCAATCTCGCCGACGACGGCATGATCTGCGAAGCTGTGGATCGGAGCGACCGGGTCGCGGTTGACGCTGACGATCATCCGCGAGTTCTCCATCCCGATCTTGTGCTGGATCGCGCCGCTCACGCCCAGGCCGAAGTAGATCTTCGGCTTCACCACAATCCCCGTCTGGCCGACCTGGTGCGAGTGCGGCAGGACGCCCGCATCCACCATCGCCCTCGAACAGCCCAGGCCAACGGGCACGCCGAGGAACCGTTCGAGCTCGGCGCGAAACGGCTCGACCACCTCGTCGATCGTCTGACGATCGCCGACGCCCATCCCGACACAGACGACGACCTCGAAATCCTCCAGGTCGATCTGCTTGTCCTCGACCGGTCGGCGCTCGGCCGTGATTTGGTCGCCGTAATCGCTCAACGCCGCCGGCGCCCGGAACGTCGTCACCGTGCAGCTCTCCGCGAAGAGCTTCCGCACGGGCAGCGCGCCGGGCCGGACGGTCGCCATTTGTGGACGGCCCGCGCCGGGGTCGTCGTACACCGAGACGATCGTGGCCATGATATTGCCGCCGAGCGCCGGCCGCGTCTGATAGAGGACGTTCTTGGCGGTCCTGCCCTGTGTCGCGAAGTCTGCCACGTCCAAGGCGGAGCAGTCGGCGGTGAGCCCGCAATCAAGTCGGGCGGACACGTACGGCGCGATCACGCGGCCGGTCAGCGTCGCAGGCGCCACCACGATCTGCGGGCGCAACTCCTTCAGCAGCGCGGCGATCGCCCCCGCCCGCTCGTGCACCCGGAAGATGTCGGCCTCGACCCCTTCGACAAAACAGACGCGTTCGGCTCCGTGCGCCTGAAGCTCCTCCGTGATGCTCCGATCCTCGGGAGCGAGCACGACGGCCACCGACCGGCATCCGAGCCCCCTGGCCATCCGCGTGCAGGCAGAGGTGATCTCGAACGACACCGTTGCCAGCCGGCCGTCGGCAAGCTCACACAGCGCCACGCAGTCGCCGCTGTAGTAGCCTTCTCCCGGCTCAGCGGACGCCTCGGCATCGCTCGTCACCCCCTGGCCGTTCTGGGCGCTGGTGAGCGATGCCTTCAACTCGCGCAGCAGCCCGGCCGCCCGGGCGGCAAATCCCTCGTCCTCTGCCACAAGCGGTTCACCCGCCCGGTGTTTCCGCTCCGGCTCGAAGATCTCGATCACTCGGGTCCACGAGCCTTCCAGGCCGATGCGGCGGTCGTCCAGTTCGACGTCGTCTCGGTTCCACACCGGCACGTGCGTGTCGTTCGCGCGCTGCATTGCGGCGAGGCTCACGTAGAACGGGAGATCAGGATAGAGCCGCGTGGCCGTGGCGACAAACGGCCGCCGCCCGGTGACGACGCGTTGAAAGCCCACGGAGTTGAGGCACCGGAGTTCGATGTGGTCGTCGCCCACCTCGAGCCCGCGCACGTACGGATAGAGCGGCGCATCCAGGAAGCAGGCCACTTGCGCGGGCACCTGGGCCGTGTCGCCGTCCGGCGACTGCATCCCGCACAGGACCGCGAAGTCAGCGTCGACGATTCCGCGATCCGCCATGCGGCCGATGGCGCGGGACAGCGTGTACGCGGTTGCGATGGTGTCGGCGCCGGCAAGGCGCGGGTCCGTCAGCAGGACCGCGCCGTCGGCCCCGTACGCCACCGCCTCTTTGAGCATCGCCATGGCGCCGGGCGGTCCCATCGAGAGCGCCACGATCCGCGTGCCGGGCCGGCCTGCTCTGATCCGAAGCGCCATGCCGAGCGCCACCCGGTCAAGCGGGTTGAACGCCATTTCGAGCCGCGACCGAACGAGCGTGCCGCGCTCGCGGTCCCACGCATCGGACGGGATCCGCTCGATGTCGGGCACGAATTTGGCGAGCAGAACGATGTCCATCAGCCCAGCATCTCCGCGGGCACCATGTTGCCGATGTTCAGGATACAGTTCGGATCGAGCGCCTTCTTCACCCGGGCAATGGTCCGCATGCCGCGCACGCCGTACTGGACGTCGAGGTACGGCACCCAGTCCCCTGCCTCGTTGATGATGGTCTTCTTTCCGACGCCGTGTTCCGCCGAGATGGTCCCGCCAAGCTCGACCGCGACCCGGGCGAGGCGGGAGTAAGCCTGTCGGGCCCGCGCCGCCGCGTCCTCATCTTCCGGCAGATAGTTCAGGTGGAGATGATCGTCGCCGATGTGGCCGAACATCAGGAACGGGACCCCGCAGGCGGCCGACTCGCGTTCGTAGGCATCCATCATCTCGCGGAAGCGACCATGCGGGACGGCCATGTCCGTGCCGATCTTGCCGAGCCGTCGGCGGACAAAGTCGTTGACGGCCTCGGGCAGCGAATGGCGGAATCGGCGGACGTCCTCGCGCCGCGAGATCGGCAGCGCCCAGTCGAGCGTCGCCCCGTGTTTCTCGAGTTCGCCCCGCAGCTTCGAGAGCACCTCGTTCCCCGGGTAGGGATTGTGCGGCTCGGACGGCTCATACGGCACCTCGAACAACACGGCGCCCGCCGCCGCCTCGGGAACGTCGGGATGCGCGGGCCGCATGAAATCGAGCGACCGGCCGTCGAAGTACTCGATGGACAAGTAGTCCAGTGGGGCCCTGCCGGTGACGCCCGAATCCACGAAATCGAGCGCGTCGTCCCGCTCGGCGAAGTACGCGACCACCGTGAGTGTATGTGCCGGCCGCTCGATCAGCGCGATCTCGATCTCGGTGACGACGCCCGCCAAGCCCTCGCACCCGATGAACAGATCGATCGGCTCCATGCCCGGCGCCAGGTACAGGCCGGCAGCGTTCTTGATTTGCGGCATGCGATACTCGCCCGGCGCGGGGAGCGGGATTTCGACCGTGCGGCCGTCGGCGGCGAATCGAAGCGTACCGCCCCGCGCCGGGGAATCGCCGCGGCGCAGCTCGGCGATCCCGCCCGTCGGCAGCACCACCCGGAGCCGCCGCACCCACGAGCGGGTCGCACCGTAACGGAAGGATCGCCCGCCGGAAGCATTCGTGGCGACGGTCCCGCCGAGATTGGCGGACGCCTCGGTCGGATCGGGCGGATAGACCAGGCCGCGCCGCGCCAGGATCACGTCCAACTCGTCCACGGTGATGGCAGGCGGCACGATGGCAACCTTCGCGGCCGGATTGATCTGCACCGTGAAGCCCGGGACCTCGGCGAGCTCGAAGCCGGGAGGGGGCCGCCGCTCCACCCTCACCATGCGTTCCATCGACAGGACCGCCCCGCCGCTCATCGGGACCCGCGAGCCGGTGATGCTGGTCCCGCCCGCGGAGACTGTCAGGAGGGTACGCGACTCGTTGGCGGCGCGGACGATCTCGGCCACTTCCGCCTCGCTGGCGGGCAGATACAGCTCTTCGGCGCGTCCGTGAAACGCGGCGGATTCGTCGCTCAGGTAGTTCCGGATGCGGTCGGGATCCGTTATCCTGGCTGCGGTCGGGCCTT
>CAZDHT010000117.1:0-14846 GCA_964505325.1 uncultured Planctomycetota bacterium
GCGCTGCTCGCCCCCCGCTAAAGCGGGGGCCTATTCTCGACCGCCTGCGGCGGACTCGGAAAGCAGCGTAAACGCTGCTTGGGCAAGAACCTGCGAAAACTGGGGATGACTCAGTCCGTCTGATCTGTTACTTCGGCTGGATCACGCGACGCCCCGGCGGCCGGTCAGATCTGGATTCCCCGCTTCCGCAACTCGCGCGTGGACAGGACGCTCAAGCCGTCCATCATCTTCATGACATAGACCGGGATCTGGCAGTTCTCGGCGTCTACGGTGAACTTGTACTTCTTTCCGGTCTTGTTCAGGCGTACTTTTCTCCCGCGAGCCGGCGCGTCCCAGCAGATGACGCTGGGATGTTGCGAGACCAGGTGGTCGCCGGGCTTGTAGGAGTAGAATCGGTTCTGGGCCTCAAACATGGCCATGCTGATCGCCTCGACCGTTGTCTCCTCCTGGAAGTTCACGAAGAGGTCTGGGCCGTGTGCTGCGGTCGGGTGCGCGATGGTCTGAAACTTCTCGAAGGGCAGCGCGCCGAGCGACTCCAGTTTCCCCAGAATCGCGATGACCTCCGCGTCATTCTTCGGCTCGCGCATCAGGACCTTCGGCCCGGTCCCGGCCCGGTCCAGCACCACCCAGTTCTGATTCTCGGAAGCGATCTTCGTTCTGTCCTTGGCCAGAATCGCCACCTGTGCCTCCCGCCGGCTCTCGGTCCTCAGCCGGCAGAACTCGGCGTACTCGGCGGACGTTTCAAGATGCTCAAGAAGTTGCTTGAGCACGTCCCCGAACTCGAGGGTGAGCGCGGAATCCACCAGCCCGCTCCGCGAGAGGTTCATCTCGGAATACACCTGGTCACATTCCGCCACCAGGCACATCTTCGCCTTGCCGGGATTGGACCGGGCGATGCGTCGGGCGCCATGGTCCCGTAAGGGCAACTCGAAGTACGGAATGCCGCGGGAGGACAGGATCAGGCCTGTGTTGAGGCCGCCCTCGGCGAGCCCGAACTGTCCGGGATCCCACGTGAGAAACCCCTTGAGCCGGACGCACATGGACGGCGGGCGCAACAGCGACATGTTCACCAGCAGGGCGTTCCGGCGCGCGTCCAGGGCGAGCCACTCAGGGAACTCGATGCCTCTGAATTCGGGCAGGCCGAACCCCAGCCGTTCGATCTGTCCCAGCACGGAGAGCACGATGGCCGGGGCGTGCTCGCGCTTTCGGGTGAATCCAGCGAACGTCCGGTGCAGCAGAAATCGCCGAATCTCCTCTACGGTGAACGGCTCGTCCCGGCGGTGCGGAGGGTGCCCGACCACCTTGATCCGCGTGCCCGAAGGGCATTCCGGGTCGCGGTGCTCGGTGATGCGCGGTTTCGGTACAACGTTCCGGTTCAGCGAGTCCCACGGCCCGTCGATCTTGACCTCATACAGCGGCCCGTCGTCCGCGCGCGTCTCGATCACCACCCGGCGCGACTGGTAGGCCAGCTTCGAGCCCAGCCCCTTCCAGGAGAACTCATCCGACTTCTCGCCAACGATGCTGCTGAGCCCCAGGCCGAGGAACCGGTTCAGCCGGCCGACCCGCGCGGGGTCCTCGGAGAAATCCATCCCGCACCCGTCGTCCGAAACGTCGAACACGTGCCCCAGCTTGTCCTTGGTGTAGCTGATCTCGATGCGGGTGGCCCCCACCTCACGGGCGCCGGCGTTGGAGACCAGCTCACGCACCAGGTCCAACGGATGCTGGCGTTCCTTGATGAGGTTCTTGAAGATCGCTACGTCGTGCCGGGGAATGTCGATCTCTTTTGACGTGCTCTTGAAGAAGCTGCCGAACAGCGTCATCTGGCTGCCCTCCCATAAAATCCCGTGTTAGTATCGGCCCGCTCACGGGCCGGGATAGGGAAAAACCGACACTCCTCACTTGCGGTGCAGCAGACCGATCATGATTGGTGCATCCGTTCCGCCGATGCCCCTTTGAAATCCCGCTGGCGGTTCGCCCTGTGTGAATTTTTCGACGCACGTGCGTCAAAAAGTTCACCAACCATCATCGGGCAGCGGCACACCTGATTCGCCGCCAGGGAGATGTCTTGGCAACACGCCCGATCATGTTCTGGCCGCCGGTCGGCCCGACGCCGCGCTGGCTGGTGCGATCGGCGCCGCGCGCACGGGGCGCCGCCAGCTGCCGCCGTTTCGCCCTCGGTGAATTTTTCGACGCACGTGCGTCAAAAAGTTCACCAACTATGATTCCGGGGACGCCGTGGATTCGTCACTGGCAACGTGGCAGACCGACTGCGATTGGGGCACCCGTTCAAGCGATGCTCCTTCGAAATCTGTGTCCTGACGAGGGCCGCGTAGGCGGAGAGAGATGGCGGTCGATGCTGCCACGTCCTTCCGCGCTGCCCGGCTTGCTCAACAACCAGTGAGTAGTCTCGAAAAACCGCGGCGCGTCTCCGGCCGCCGGAGGGCAGAAAAGCGGCCCTGTCTGTCCCGCCGGGGTTGCCTGGCGGCGGGAGGCCGGTACAATAGGGCCTGAAGAACACCATACTTACGAGGAGTGTGATATGCGTGGACCTGTCGTCGCTGTGACCCTGGCGCTGGGGCTGGCCCTGTGTGGGGCCGGCTGCGGCAAGAAGCCCGATGCGAAGATCGGGACCGAAGGCCCGGAAAAGGTAAGCACCGTGAAGAGGAGGAAGCCGATGGTCGTAATGGACACGTCGATGGGGACGATCACGATCGAGCTGTGGCCCGACAAGGCGCCCCGGACGGTCGAGAATTTCCTGAGCTACGTCGACAAAGGGTTCTACGACGGCACGATCTTCCACCGCGTCATAAAGAACTTCATGATCCAGGGCGGCGGGTTCACGACGGGCATGAAAGAGAAGGATACGCGCCCGCCGATCCGGAACGAAGCAAGGTCCGACGTGAAGAACGAACGCGGCACGCTCGCCATGGCCAGGACGAGCGTGGTCAACAGCGCCACCGCACAGTTCTTCATCAACGCCAAGGACAATGATTTCCTGAACCACCGGGACGATACCCCCGACGGATTCGGGTATGCCGTCTTCGGCAGGGTAACGGAAGGGATGAACGTCGCCGACAAGATCTCTCTGGTGAAGACCGGGCGGAAGGACGCTCCGGTCGAACAGGTCGTCATTCGGAGCGTCAAGCGCTTCGAGGCGGAGTGACCGGGTGACACATCATGCCGCGCCGGAGCGGCTCCGGCGTCTCATCGTGTTGCTGGGCGTGGTTGAGCTGTTGGCCGGGATGTCGTGCCGAGGTGGCCCCAAAATGAAAGACATCGGCGCAAGGCATGGGTCGTGGGTGCTGCCGAAGGGAATCGATCTCAGCGATCCGGCCCTGCGAAGGGAGATGAAACGGGTCCGCCGTGAGCGGCGCAGGAAGTTCGGCCCCATCCGCCGGCCGGAGCGACTCCAGAAGTGCTTCGTGGAGACCATGGCGTTCCTTTACGGCCGCCGCCTGTATGACCGGAAAACGCAAACCTGGCGGATCGATGAGTTCCTCGACCGAGGCGAGAGGGAGTTCGGCGGATACGACCAGGTCATCCTCTGGCAGAGCTATCCCCGGCCCGGCGTGGACGAACGCAACCAGTTCGACTACTATCGCGACCTGCCCGGCGGGCCCGACACGCTCCGCAAGTGGGTCTCCGTATGCCACAAGCGTGGCGTGCGCGTGCTGCTCACTTACAACCCGTGGGACCGCCACACCCGCCAGGGCAACCGACACTTGCAGGACCTGATCGAGATGCTCAAGGTATCCGGCGCCGACGGCGTCTACCTCGACACGATGCACGCCGTCCCCAAAGCCTGGGCCAAGCCGCTCGCCAAGCTCGGCCGGCACATCGCATTCGAGTCGGAGGGCACGCCCACCGGAGCGGGTCTCAGGGAGATGCACTCGGCCTGGGGACAGGGCTGGCAGATCTACCCGCCGGCACAGATCTTCGACTCCCGATGGCTCTGGCCGCAGCACAAGACGTTCCTGACCCATCACCGGCACCAGCGAAATCACTGGGAGGAGGTCTGCTGCGCGCTCTTCACCGGCACCGGCGTCCTGGTTTGGGAGAACGTGTTCGGCAACGACACGTCGTGGGTCGAGCGCGACAAGAAGCTGCTGCGGGCGGTGAAGCCCATCCTCCGCGCGTTCTGGCGGAACTTCGCACGTGCCGACTGGCAGCCGTTCATCCCGTCCGGCCACAACAAGCTGAAGGTCAACCAGTGGCCGGGCCCGGTCGGCACGGTTTACACCCTGTGCTGGAACGAAAAGCAGGCCCACAGGGGGCCACTGTTCGCCGCTCAGAAAGGCAAGACTTACATCGACCTGATCAGCGGGAAGAAATGCACGACCCGCGGCGGAATGGTCGTTGGCGGTGTCGGCGCCCGCTCCGTTGGCGCTGTACTCGAGGTCGACAAGCTGACAGCCAACGTGAGGGACCTCGTGGCGAAGGTCGCACCCGGCAGGCTTCCGCGCTATGTTGAAGTGAACACCGACACAATCCCGCCGCAAGGCAAGCCCTCCCGCACGCCGCTGCTGAGACGCTACAAGGGCAAGAAGCCGGACGTGATCCCATCGGGAATGGTCTGGGTGCCGCCCGGGTCGTTCCTGTTCAAGGTGGACCATCCGTGGCACGGTGCCACCTGCTACGGCCACTACCGCTGGGGCAAAAAGGGCAGGCGGGTCAAGATGCCCGGCTTCGCCATCGACGTGCACCCGGTCACCAACGCGCAGTTCAAGAGCTTCCTCGACGCCACCGGCTACCAGCCGAAGGAGAAGCACAATTTCCTCAAGCACTGGCCGAAGGGCGAGAAGCTCCCCGGCCGGCTGCAACTGCAGCCGGTCGTCAACGTGTCGCTCGAGGACGCCCGCGCCTACGCCAAGTGGGCGGGGAAACGCCTCCCGAGCGAAGCCGAATGGCAGTACGCCGCACAAGGCATGGCCGGACGCGCCTGGCCCTGGGGCAGCCGATTCGACCCCCGGTACGTCAACACCACCGGCAAGCTCCGCCCGGTCGGCGGGCATGACGGCAGCCGCTCACCCTTCGGCTGCTACGACATGTGCGGGCACGTCTGGCACTGGATCGACGACGTCTACACGGACAAGGTCCACTCCTTCACCGTGCTGAAGGGCGGCAGCTACTACCGGCTGCCAAAGGGCGCCAGCAAGTGGTACATCCACACCGGCCCGCTCCGTGTCGACAGCCACATCAAGCTCCCGCTGCTCAGCCCGTCGCTCGACCGCTTCTCGACCGTGGGGTTCCGCTGCGTGATCGATTGATGGAACGGACCACCGGCCCACGTGAGGAAAGGAGCCACGATGCCGCATCGCCAGATGATCATCGCCGCCATAGCTCTGTGCATCCTCGCCCCCGCGCTTGGGGCCGCCGAGCCGCAGGGCGTCGAACTCATCAACAGCCGGATCCACTGGCGTTACTGCATGGTCCGGAAGACGGAACAGGTGCGGCTGAAGTCCGGCGAGGTCCAGGCCGTCCGCTTCGTCGGACGACAGCGCACGATGCAGAAGGTCGAGCCGAGCCGATCCGCACTCCCGCCTGACAACTGGCGCGAGCCGGACTTCGACGACGCCAAGTGGCCGCGCCGCCGCCTGCCCGTGATGAGCACGCGCGGACGCATCCATTCGCTGATGTGCGCCCGGGCCCAGTTCCGCGTCGGCGACCCGGCCAGGATCGGCGGCCTGACGCTTGCCATCTCCTATCGCGGCGGAGTCGTCGCCCATCTCAACGGCAAGGAGCTGACCCGAGCGCACATGCCGAAAGGCAAGATCGACGCCGACACGCCGTCGGCCGACTACACCAAAGACGCCTACCTCGATCCCGACGGCTTCCTGCTGCGGCTCGGCTGGGGAGACACCGGCAAGTACCGCGACCGCTTCGCAGGGCGCGACCGGCATCTCAAGGCGTTCACCGTCCCCGCGGCCACGCTCCGCAAGGGCGTCAACACCCTGGCCCTCGAACTCCACCGGCCGGCGACCGACATCATCCTGCACACGGGCAAGGCACGGAAGTACAACCCTCGGCAATGGTGCCCGTGGGCGACTCTCGGCCTGAAGGCCGTTACCCTCTCGGCCGGACCCGGCGCCGAGGGCCTGTGGAGACAGAGCAGGCTGCTCCACGTCGCCAATGTGTCGCCCTTTCTGCGCCTCTTCCGCGATGACGAGGGTGATCCGTGCCGGGACCTGCGGCTGGTCCGCATCCGCGGGACGCGGAACGGGGCCTTTTCGGCTCAGGTGCTGGTCAGCTCCGCCGCGCCGATCAAGAACCTGAAGGCGGCGCCCGCCATCGAACTCAAGGGCCCGGGCGGCGCGACCATCCCGTCCGAGAACGTCCAAATCCGCTACTTGAGGCCCGATGGCCCGGCGCTGGGCCGCCGCGGCGTCGGCACGTTCGAGGGCCTGGCGCCGTCGCCGCCCGAGACCATCTCCGTCGCGAAGGGCGCGGCGCGCGCCGCCCAGCCGGTCTGGATCACCGTTCACGTGCCCAAGGATGCGGCGCCCGGCGACTACAAGGGCTCGATCCGCATCATCGCCGACGACACCGACCCGGCCGACGCGGCGCTCGAGCTTTCCGTCGCCGACTGGACGCTGAACGATCCGAAGGACTGGGCGTCGTGGTTCGGCCTGGTCCAATCGCCCGAGTCGCTGGCGATGCACTACAAGGTGCCGATGTGGTCCGAGAAGCACTGGGCGCTGATCGGCCACTCCTTCGAGCTGATGGCACAACTCGGGGCGCGGATCATCTACGTCCCGCTCATCCGCGAGAGCTGCTTCGGGAACGAACACTCGATGATCCGATGGATTCGAAAGGGCCCTCGACAGGGCTCGGGACAGGGCGACGGCTGGGACCACGACTTCAGCATCTTCGAGAGGTACGTCGACACGGCGTTCAAGCGCCTCAAGAAACTCGACGTGATCTGCATCCATAGCTGGGGCCGGAGCAGCGGCGGCGCCTACTTCGCCATGGCGAAGTACAAACAGAAGAAGGGCAAGCCGTTCCGGTTCAGCGTCGTCGACCCGAAGACCGGGGCGCTCACGGCCGCCGAGGGCCCGTTGTGGACGGACAAGGACGCCGTCGCGTTCTTCAAGCCGGTCTTCGACGGCATCCGCGAGCGGCTTCGGAAGCGCGGCCTCGACAAGACCATGATGGTCGGCATCGGCCACGACGTGGTCCCCAGCCAGGCGTGCGTCGACGTGCTCCGGGCGGCGTCCGGCGGCGCGAAGTGGGTGATGCACTGCCACCCGCGGCGCTGGACCTGCCGCAACCAGCCCATCGGCTACCTCGCGCACGTGTGGGGGTCGCCCGTGCCGACACTCGACCCCAAGCGCCGCCGCTACGGCTGGAAGGAAAAACACATCTACGCGACGTTCCCGCGCTACGGCAGCGGCACCGTCGGCAAGTTGTACGAGCTCTCGCCGCCAGCCCAGTACCGCGTGGCACTCGAATCGGCGATGTGCGCCGGCATGCAGGGCTACGGCTGGATCGGCGCCGATTTCTGGCCCGTCATCAAGGGCAAGCACAGCCGATACCGCGTCCCGTTCGACCGCTACCCCGACTACGACCGGCGCGGCAACCTGGGCATCTCGCACGCGTTCGTCCACATCCTCAAGGCGGGGGCGGACGGCCCGGTCGCGTCCATCCGGCTGGAGATGGTCCGCGAGGGCGCCCAGGAGACGGAGGCCCGTGTCTTCATCGAGCGGGCGCTGCACGACCCGGCAAAGAAGGCCAAGCTCGGGGCGGACCTCGCTACCCGCTGCCAGAAGCTCCTCGACGACCGCATCCGCACCATCCTCCGCGCCCGATCATACTGGGACATGCTCGTCTGGATCGACTGGGAGAAGCAGACGGGCGAGCTCTACGCCCTCGCCGCGGAAGTGGCGGCGAAGCCGAGGTAGCAGCGTCGCGGCCTGCGGCTCGGAGTACATATTTCCAGCCCGGGCTGTCAAAGCGCTTGTTCGGGCAGCTCTTGAGGTGGCACGGGCATCCTGCCCGTGTTCCGTGTTTCCGACACGGCCAAGATGGCCGTGCCACGGTTTGTAAACGGTGACGGGCTTGAACAGGGACGGGCGGATTTCCCCGCGTTCAGCGTATCCACTCTCCGGCTCGCCACGCTATTGCAGAAGTGCGCGGGCTCTCGTAGTATACGTGCGTGGACATGACCAAGTACGAAGTGATCATCTACTGGAGCCAGGACGACAACGCGTACATCGCGGAAGTCCCCGAGCTGCCCGGGTGCATGGCGCACGGCAGCAGCCGTGAGGCGGCGCTCGCCAGCGCCGAAGAGGCGATCGATCTGTGGATCAAGACGGCGCAGGAATTCGGCGACCCCGTCCCTGAACCCAAAGGACGGCGCCTTGTCTTCGCTTGAGATGCGCCGGAGCCACCCGCCCCACTGAAGCAACGGGCCAATGAGCACCGCAGCGAAGGGCTACAACGTCGTCGTCATCATCTCTATCAGTGTGCCTGTCACACTATCTATCAGTGTGCCTGTCACACTGCTCTACCATAAGTCACGGCGGTAGATGACCTTACAGCGGCCATTGGCATTTCGGCCTGTAGGAAGCCACGTTCCGCACCCCTGCTTCGCAGCGCCACAACGCCAGGCGAGCCCGGATTCTTCTCCGTTCGGCCCGTTCGGGCCGGAACTTCAGCCGCGCGGAAATGGCGACGAGGACACCGGAGAGCCGGTTCTGCGGCCATCAAGTCCTCGGTGATGACAACACAGGGATGCAGGATTCTCGTCCGCTCCACTTGGCAGCCTCAGCAACCGCGCGGTTCCCGTCCGCCTAAGACAGTGTCGAAAGAGCGCGCGAAATGACATGTCACGCCGTAACCGACACTGTTACCGGAGGTTACAGTTCATCAGTGTGACAGGCACACTGCTCGGGCACACTGCTCGGGAGGTTACAGTTCATCAGTGTGACAGGCACACTGCTCCACTGCTCGATCCGCACGCCGGAATGGAAGTACGTCCATTCCGAGAGCGGCGTGCAGCAGCTCTATGACGTCCGCAGCGATCCGCTCGAGGTGAACAACCTGGCCGACGACCCCGCCCACGCCGACGTGTGCCGGCGGCTGGACGAGCGCGTGATGGACGGCTGGGAGATCCCGCCCGCCGACCTGATCACCAAGCCGGCGTCGTAGAGGCGATCACGAGAAGGCCCTCATCGCCTCACCCGCAGGATGAGCGCCTCGCGCGCCTGGATCGTCAGCGCACCGATGAGAACACGGCCGGGATTGGGCGGCGAGCGGAAAAACCGGGACTCGATCAGCTCATGCACCCTCAACGGCCGGTTGTCGGGCTGCCACCCCAGCGCTGCCAGGTCGACGCGGATCGCCGCGTGCACCGGCCGGTCGCTGTCGTTATACAGGGTCAGGTACGCGGTGTTCTTCGAGCGCGCGTTCCCGCCGAAGCGCTCGATCAAGACGTTCTCCGCACCGGCCGTGGCGTGGGTGACCGGCTCCCAACCCGCTTCGGCGGCGGCTTTGAGCGGCGGCATATACTTTTTATATAGTTTGCGCTGGCTCTCCTTCACCCCCGCGACGCCGGGGAAGATGCCGAACAACACGCCGCGCCGGATGCCCGCCTCGCTGGTCTGGCCGCCCTTGTAGAAGCTCACCGGCTTCTGGTGCGCCGAGCAGCGCAGCATCGACAGCTCCTCGAAGCCGTACCGCTTCGTGTGGTCGAGCATGCTCTCGACGCCGAATGCGTCGACGTACGGCGCCGCGTAGAATATCTCCTTCATCCGCGTGTTGACGTACACCATCCCGCCGGCCTTGTGGATCTTCTCGCTGAAATACTTCGCGAACTCGATGTCCTGGAACAGGATCAGCGCGCCGAGCCGCCCGTCGCGCGGCGAGTAGACCAGCGGATAGTCGGCGGTCGCGAAGTGCTCGCGGCGGAAGTTGAGCCACCGGACCAGCGTCCAACTGGTCAGCGAGTCCCAACTGATCCCGTGCGGATCCGTTCGGCCCCGGTCTTTCCACTTGAAGAAGTAACGGAACTGCCACTCCTCGGCGATCTGGGCGCGGTTGGGCTTCGGCAGCTCGGGGTCCATGTTCATCGCGATCTGCGAGCAGCCGTACGACCAGCTCAGCCCGCGCAGCATGGTGAGGTCCTCGTTGCCGTCGTTCTTCATCTCGCCGTAGTGAATGCAGTGCGAGTTGACCGCCGCCTGTGCGGCGAGGCGCGGCGGGCAGTGGCAGAGCTGGTTCGTCCCCTCCTTGATGGGAAGGTTCCCGGCCGCCTGCTGCTTGATCTCCTCGAGTTCCTGCGCCGCCGTCTGCTTGCGGATGGGGTATTGGCCCTTCTCGTCCTTCTTCGCGGTGTAGTCGCGCTGGTCGTGCCACCAGCCCCACGGCTCACGGTGGTGGAAGACGTAACACCCGATCGTCCGCATCATCGCAGCGCGGGAGTCGTATAGCTTGCCGTCGCGCCACTGCACATCGGCCAACGCAAACTGGAGCGCGAAGTCCTCGGGGCGTTTGCCCCTCCATTCATCGGTGAAGTGGGGGAGCTCGCCCCAGTTGCCGTGCTTCGCGCAGCGGCTCTGGAACAGTTCGGGGAAGAACGCGTAGTATTTCGCCGCTGCATCGCGGATGCCCCACTTCGGATCGACCGCGTAGATGATGAATCGAAACGAGGCGCGCTGCGGGAACTTCTTCGTGGCGGGCGTCAGGCCGACGTGAAACTCGATGACGTAGCCGGCCGGCGTCGCCTTCATCACGACCAGTCGCGGTGCGTGCAGTGGAAACGCCATCGCCACCGCGCCGTCGCCGAAGTTGAGCGCCGTGAACGCGCAGTTCGAGTGCCGCAGCGCGTTCCAGCGGCCGACGTGGCGGGTCCCCTCGTAGCCGCGCGGCGCTTCGTCCTTCCCGGTCAGGCGATAATGCTCGCGCAACGTGTTCTCGAACGTCGCCCCGGCGGTCTTCACCGGCAGCGTGAACGACACGATCAGCGCCCGGTCGCGGCCCGTCGTGTCAATGATCTCCCCGGTCACCTCGACGTACTTCGCGCGGCCAGTCACCCTGATGGGAAGCTTGAGCCGCGCTGCTTTGCTCTCGAGGTCCGCGTGCAGCGAGCCATCCTTCATCACTGCACTTCCACGGACCCACCCGTAGTGCGTTCTCTTCCGGCCGGGCAGGACCTCGACCACACGGAATCCGCCCCGCCCCGTGACCGCCAGCTCCTTGCCCCGGACTGCCACGCCCATCACTCCGCCTCTGTCATCGAACGCGAGCCGCAGGCCGCCGGAGACGATGGCGGGCCCCGCCGAACTACGGCACGCCGGCAGCAGACACGATAACAGAAGCACCAGCCCGGCGCCGGCGGCATCACAGACTCTCCGCGCCATGATCCAGCCCTTTCTTACAAGCAACGGAATCGAAATCCTGGCCCATTGTCCATGCAGCCCCGGTCACCGTCAACGGAAAACGCGCTCGAAGGACCGACCGGCGCCGACCGGATCCGCTCCGCCGCGAGTGAGGCGGCGGGAGACTTCGGACCATGTGCGCCCGGGGCACTTCTCCGCAGTCTGGTTTCGGTGTATAATGAACCCGCGTAGTTGTGGAATTCGCCCCAAAGGAAAGCCAAAATGACGATTGTGAGGCCCCCTGTGAGATTCACTCGAACATTGTGCTGTATTCTGGCGGCTGTCATCGCCATCGGCGGGATCGCGACCTCGGCGGAACCCCACGAAGAGCGACTGGCCGGCGAGATCCTGCGGCAAGCGGGGACCACGAAAGGGCTGTGCCTGGACCTCGGCTGCGGCGACGGGAAGCTCGCCCTGGAGCTTGCCCGCCAGTCCGAGATGTTCGTGCAGGCGCTCACCCGGCACGACAGCACCCTCAACACTGCGCGCAAGACACTCGACGTCGACGGCCTCTACGGCCGGCGGGTCGCCGCCGAGAAGGGCAACCTGGAACGTCTGCCGTATCCAGACTACTGCGCCAACCTGGTCGTCCGCGGCGACCTGCTCCGCGCCGGCTTTCACAAGTGGTCGTGGAAGGAAGTCCTGCGCGTCCTGCGGCCGGGCGGCTTGGCGTACATCGGCCAGACGGCGAGGCCGGCGGTCGCCGAGCCGCTCACCGGCGCGCAACTCCGCAAGATGCTGACCGAGGCCGGGGTCAAGCAGTTCGAAGTCATCGAAAAGGACGGCGTCTGGGCCAAGTTCCGTCGTCCGTGGCCCAAGGGCATCGGCCACTGGAGCCACGACGGGCGGTGCTCGCCGGCGAACAACCCCTGCGTGGAAGACGACCTGGTCCGGGCGCCGTTCCACACGCTGTGGATCGCCGGGCCACGCAACTTCACGAAGTTCGGTTACCCGTTGATCTCGAACGGCCGCGTCTTTCTCCGCCACGGCGGCATCACCCATACCGGCCGCTGGAGCCCGCCCAAGCAGCCCGACCTGGTCCAAGCCTTCGACGCGTACAACGGCGTGATGCTCTGGCAGCGCCGCCTGCCGGAACGCCTGGGCAATGGCTTCGTCGCCGTCGGCGACGAGGTATACGCGGTCGCCGGCCAGACACTCTACGCCCTCGACGCTGCAACCGGCCAAACGCGCTGGAAGCTCTCGCCGGATGCGGTCGAGAAGGGAATGAAGGACTGGGGGTACTACGCCTGCGCCAACGGCGTGCTCGTCGTCGGGCTGTTCGACGCCGTGCGCGATCCGAAGGCGAAGCGCGACGGCCGCAGCAAGAAAGTGCTCGCCGGCCTTTTGCCGGAGCACGGGAACGTGCTGTGGAGAATTCAGCCCGCGACGGGTGTCGGCTCGGTCGCGATGGCGGCTGGGCGCGTCTTCTACTCCGGACCAGGGAAGTACCTGGCGGCGCTCGACGTGCAGACCGGCAAGGAACTGTGGAACGCGCCGGTCAAGGCCGGCGGAATCCGCTACCACAAAGGCAAGCTGTACACGTCCGGCGGAGTGTTCTCGGCGGCGGACGGCAAGCTGCTCGGCCGCAACAGG
This sequence comes from uncultured Planctomycetota bacterium, assembly GCA_964505325.1. GTDB lineage: Bacteria > Planctomycetota > PUPC01 > PUPC01 > PUPC01 > CAZDHT01. Next base: position 12,969 of record CAZDHT010000117.1, read on the forward strand.
GCTCGTGGCATTTTCATCGGCGACCACGTGTACAGCGGAAGCCTGAAGGGCATCTCAGTAACGGACCTCAAGACCGGCAAGCGGATCGCCGGGCTCAAAGCCTCCCGCGATCCGTTCTGCCCGAAAACAGGCATCCCCGACGGCTGCCGCTGGATGTACGGGCGGTGCATCCGCCGCACTGCCTCGACCCACTGCTTCTTCTTCAGCTACAGCGGCACCGCGATCGGCGACCTCATCCGCGGCGAGGTATTCCCCGCCGAGGCGTTCCGCTCCAACTGCCGCACGGGTGTGATCGCGGGGAATGGGCTGGTCTATAGCTCCCCGAGCGGCTGCGCCTGCGCGTTCCCCGTGCGCGGCGGCGTAGCCCTGGTGCCGGTCGACGAAGACCTGTACTGGGCAAGGCCGAAATCCAACCCACCCGCTCAGCTCCAGAAAGGTCCCGCATACGACGCGGCAGCGTCCAATCCACAATCCACAACCCGCAATCCGCAATCAGAATGGCCGTGTTATCGCGGCAACGCCGAGCGCAACAACATCACGCCCGCCTCGCTCACGATGCCGATCAAGCTCCAGTGGAAGAAGCAGGTAGCCGGAACAATCACGCCGCCATCCGCCGCGGCAGGCATGGTCTTTGCCGGCTCAGACAACCATTCAGTCTACGGTCTCGACGCGGGTAGCGGGCAGGTCCGCTGGCGTTACGTTACCGGCGGCGAGATTTGGGTCACCCCGGCCTACTGGCAGGGCCGCGTGTACGTCGGCAGCATGGACGGCTGGGTCTACTGCCTGCGGGCGGACAGCGGGGCGCTGATCTGGCGGTTCCGCGGCGCCCCGCTCGACCGCAAGATGATGTACTTCGGCCGGCCGCGGTCGCTGTGGCCGGTCGCCGGCGGGGTGATCGTCCAGGACGGTGTGGTCAACTTCTATGCCGGCCATTGCAGCCACGACCGCGTCTTTGTCTACGCCCTCGACGCGAAGACGGGCAAGGTGATCTGGGTGAACGACAAGTCGGGCCAGGCATACAAGGTCACGGGCATGGCGGGCGGGCTCTCACCACACGGCGTCTCGCCCAGCGGCCCGATCGCCGCCTCGAAAGAGGTCCTCTACATCCCGCACGGCATGTTCGCGCCCGCCGCGATGCGACGATCCGACGGCAAGATCCTCTGGTGGGGGCGGCGGGGAAACAGCACCCAACGGTCGAGCATCGAGGTCCAGCACATCGGCGGGCCCGAGCTCGCACTCGGCGGCGGCTTCCTCTTCTGCGGCGGGCCGAACCGCGTGACCGCGACCTGGCAGCGCTTCGTCGCTGTCGATGCCGGCACCGGGCGGTTCTGGGGCCAGGATGATCCGCGTCTGGCCAAACGCGCCGGTCGCGACCCCAAGACCGGAGAAGCAACGATGATCACCAGCGCCCGCTGGGGCACCAAGCCCATCACGTTCGGCGAGGGCGTCGCGCCCGTCGTGATCGATGGCGGAGTGTTCACGCTGGGGTATCGAGGCGGCTTCTTCGACCTGAAGAAGCACCTCCAAACGCAGTTCGGCAAGCCGAAAGGCCCGACGAACAAGTGGCCGGGCCGGCTGCCCGGTAGCACGCTCATCGTGGCGGGCGACAAGGTCATCGTGGCGGGCGGGAAGGACCTCTTCGCGCTGGCCCGCGCCGGCGGCCGCCAGCTCTGGCGCGGGAAGACCGGAGCCCAGGGCGACGTGCAGGGCAACGGCCTCGCCGCCGCGGGCGGCCGGCTCTTCGCAGCCACATCGAAAGGCGAACTCGTCTGCTTCTCGGCGGATCGCTGACCGCCGGCCGCTAAACTGGTTTGGGCGCCCAACCGTATTCTCGGGTGGTGACGGCGTGCTCCTTTCCGCGCTCGTTCCAGGGAAACT
>CAZDHT010000118.1:0-14755 GCA_964505325.1 uncultured Planctomycetota bacterium
GTTCTGCGAACCGGCGCCTTTTTCAACGGGCTGCTGACCATTATAGTCTCGCCGATACCCTAAGGCAAGCGCCGCAGCTTCCGGAGCAGAAAAGAGAACTCTCGGCCCACCCGATCTGCCGCCTCCCGATCCGTCAGCCCGTCGAATTCCTCCGGCGGGATGACCGGCCCGTACATGACCCGAATCCGCCCGGGTCTCGGCAGCGCCCGCCACCTTGACCACACCCGGTGAGCCCCATCCAGCGCCACCGGAATCACCGGCACGCTCGCCTTCCCGACCAGCAACTTGAACCCGCCCTTGACCCGCTGGAGTTCGCCGTCCGGGGTACGCGTACCCTCGGGAAACATCACCACGATCTCGCCCGATTGAAGGTGCCGGATCGCCAGGCGTATCGAACCCCTGTCCGGCCGGCCCCGCTTCACGGGGAACACTCCCAGCAGGCGGATCAGCCCCCCGAACACCGGGTTCGTGAAGAGAGTGAGGCGCGCCATGTAGAGCAGCCGACGGGGCGAAAAGGCACCGATCAGCACCGGGTCCAGGTAGCTCTGGTGATTGGAGAGCAGCAGCGCCCCACCGTGCTCGGGCACGTTGCCCTGGCCATAGGCGCGGGGGCGGAAGAAGACGCTGAGGAACACCCGGACAATGAACCTGGAAGCCCCGTAGAACCCCGCCCGCCACCTACTGACCACCGAACAGCCCCTTCTTGGTCAGGACGGAAATAATGGCGTCGATGACCTGCTCGACGCTCAGGTCTGACGAATCGATGTACACCGCGTCGTCCGCTCTCCGGAGCGGCGACGCCGCCCGTTCCGAATCGCGCTGGTCGCGCAGGATGACCTGTTTCTTGAGCTCTTCAAGCGAGATGGTGTCGCCTTTGGCAACGTGCTCTTCGTGTCGTCGCCCGGCGCGCTCGTCGGCGGAAGCGTCCAGATAGAACTTCGCGGGCGAGTCCTGGAAAACGACCGTCCCCATGTCGCGCCCTTCGGCCACGAGCGGCCCGCGAGCCCCCGCCTGCCGTTGCAGCTCGACCATCCGCTCCCGAACGCCCGGCGTCTGCGATGGATGGAACACGTTGTTTGTCACTTCGAGCGAGCGGATCTCCGAACTCACGTCTTCGCCATCGAGCAGCACCCTCGGGTTGCCGGGCGGCCCGACGAGTTGGATGTCGCACGACCGCGCCACGCGCGTCAGCGCGTCCGGGTCTTCCATATCCGCTTTCTCGCGGAGCGCCTTCAGCGTGACCGCCCGGTACATCGCCCCCGTGTCGAGATACCGGAACCCGAGGCGTGCGGCGAGCCCCCGAGCCACCACGCTCTTCCCCGCGCCGACAGGGCCGTCAATCGCTATGACCAGATCAGTTCGCATGGCAAAGACTATTCTAGCCGGCGCGCGCTGCCAGTCAATCGCGCCTTACTGCCCGCCCCAACCCTCCTCGCCGATGAGCTTGACAAAGATGCAGGAGCAGCCGGTCCGTTCGCGAAGCTTGTCCTTGTCACGGGTGATGATGCTCAGCGTCTGCATGTGCCGGCTGCCTACCGGTATGACCAGGAGCCCGCCGTCGGCGAGCTGCCCGGTGAGAGACGGGGGCGCCTGCGGGGCGCCCGCCGTCACGATGATGCGATCGTAGGGAGCGTGCTCGGGCCAACCAAGCGTCCCATCGCCGACCCGGATCTGCACGTTGTCGTATCCCTGGCTGCGCAGGGTCTCCTCCGCGCGCCTGGCCAGCACGCCAACCCGCTCCACCGAAAACACCTCGGCCGCGAGCTTGGCCAGGATTGCCGTCTGGTAGCCGGACCCGGTGCCGATCTCGAGCACCTTCTCCGGGCCGGCGAGGCGGAGGTACTCGGTCATCAGCGCCACCATGTACGGCTGCGAGATGGTCTGGCCTTCGCCGATCTGAAGCGGATGGTCATTGTAGGATTCGGGGTGGCCGGCCGGGTCACAGAACAGGTGGCGCGGGACCTCTCGCATGGCGGCGAGGACGCGCTCGTCCCTGATGCCGCGCGCCGCGATCTCGTACTCGACCATCCGCTCCCGCTGGACCAAGAATGGATCGGACACTCAACACCCCTCCGGCGTGGCCGCAACGGTCATGGCCGCTTGATCCCGAGGGCCTCGAGCCTGGCGCGGGCCGCCTTCGCCTCGTCCGACCGCGGGTGATCCTTGACGATCAGCCGCAGAAGCTTGATGCCCAGGTCCCGGTCCTTCGACGCCAGTGACGCCCTGGCGGCGACCAGGAGGAACTTCGCCACGCCCTCGCCCTCGATGTACTTGGCGTAGCCCGCCGCCGCCTTCTTCGCCGCCTCGTGGTACTGCTTATCCAGGAGCAGACCCTCGCACTCGAGCAGCGCCGCCTCCTGCTGGTGGCCGCTCTCCGGATAGTCCTTCTGAATTCGACGAGCGATTTTCACGGCGTCGGCGCCCAGCCGCTCCTCGACATAGAGCCGACCCGCCAGCACCAGCAGCCCGTCGGCGTGCGGCCCGGCCTTGTTCACGTCGGCGCACTCGACCGCCTCGCGGATGGCGGATGCACGGTCGCCCTTCGCCAGCGCCACCTTGGCCGCAAACAAAGACCATTCTCCCTCCAGCCGGTCCACCGGGTGCTCCCAGCCCCACATGTCGAGCATGTCCTGCGCCTCGGTAAACTGCTTCTGCTTCAGGTAACCCTCGATGGACTGCGCGAACGCGCCGCGCCGAACGCTGTTCACGGCGTACGACCGCTGATAGGTCAGCATGCTTGCCGTCTTCTTGTAGGCCGCGAGGGCGCGGTCGTGGTCGCCCTTGGCCTTGTACACGTCGCCGAGGCGGAGCTGCGCCAGGCGCACCACGTTGTCCTCGAGCTTGCCATACTGACCGAGGATTTTCTGGTACTCGATTAGCGCCTCGTCCGGCTTCTTGAGCGCGTAGAGCAAGGTGTCGCCGATCCGTCGGATCAGCTTGGCCTTGTTGACGTCCGTCGACTCCCGCTGCACTGCGGCGCGAAAAACGACCAAGGCGTCCCGAGGTAGCTTCTTCAGATCCCGCAGCCGCTCGCCCAGGAGCACGGAATAGCGGTAGACCTTCCGACGCACGATGTCGTCTTTCTTGGCGAGGAGCGCGGCCGCCACATTGATGATCTCCCGGTCCCTGCCCAGGGTGACGAAGAACTCGAGTGCCGCGTCGGCCTGGCCGGCACGCATGGCCTTAAAATCGTAGTCCTTCACCAGCCGGTAATACCGGGCGGAAGTGTCCAGGCGCTTCTGCCCCCGGCGCCTCAGGCCCTGATGCTCCCAGTCCTCGCCGACCACGATCGCCTGTCGGATCCTCGACGCCGCTCCGCCCCGGACAAGAGCAAACGTCACCACGTACTCGCCGGGCAGGAAGTAGACGTGCTCCGGATCGCGCTCCTCGCTCGATGTCCCGTCCCCGAAAAACCACTTGGCGCGGTAGGGCTTGGACGCCCCGGCGGGCGTCACGTCGGTGAACTTCACCTTGTGCAGGTGGTGCCTCTCGTAGATCACTTCGCCATCCGCGCGCCACACCAGGTCGATAGGGATGCGGGAGCCGGCGACCTGAAGCCCGGTCTGCTTGGCCAGGAACACCCCCGGAAACGCTTCGGGAGGAATCAGGCCAAACCGGCCGCCGGGCGGCTGCCACGCGCCGACGCAGAACTGCACGTCCCGCCCTTCCACGTGGAGATACTCCACCTGATGGGCTCCCGCCGTCAGGCGCAGGGCAGGTCCGGCGAAGCGCGCGTTCGCGGGGCCCCGCCCCCAGTACGACTTCCGCGAGACGAGCTTGCCATCGACCAGGAAATATGACGCATCGTCGGACGTGGTTGCGAACCGGTAACTGCCGTCCTTCGGCACGTGGAGCCATCCGCGGTAAATGCTGACGTAGCCGTCCGACGGGCCGAACAGGTTGAACCCCTGAAAGATATTCGGGACGAACCAGGTGCCGTAGCTCGGGCCGCTCTTCGCGACCAGCGCGCGCATTTTTGCGAGGGTCCCCACGTCGCCGCCGTTGAAGCGGCGGGTCTCGACGCCCAGGCCGACCCGTGGCTCCCACTTGCCGGCCGTTGTGTTACGCGGGCCGCCATAGCAGACATGATATTCGTTCACGCCGCGGATCATCCGCACGGCGATCCGGGCGCGGTCGCCGGGCCCCATCATAATGACCTTGAAATCGGCAAGACGATTGCCGGACCCGGCGAAGACCTTGATGTCCGAGCCGTCCGGCCGCGTGAAGCCCGTGGTGAGGAAATCCGCCGCCAGCACGTCGGACCTGCCAAAGGGGTTCGGATGGCCTTTATCCGGCACGAACGTCCGGCGCGCCTTGTACAGCCGATATGTTGCCGCGGCGGAAAGAACATCGGCGGCAAGCAGGCCGACCAAGCAGAGCGCAACGACGAACGTGCGAAGTCTCACTCTGAAGCTCCGACAGGTGTTGGGCATGATACAGCGTGCGGGCGCAACATTCAAGCATCGGAGCGCGGAGCAGCGGTGCCCCGGTTTCACTTACTTCGACGACGCGCCCCGGCCGCCGGGAACTGGTACTTTTCTGGGACAGGTGTCGCCGAAAAGTACCAGTTCGTGGTTGATGAACGCGGTAGTCGCCCGGCTTCAGAATATCAACCCGCTTCTGAGGCAGCAGTTCCGCGCGGCCGGCGAAAAGATGACTCAAGTCGTCGGACAACTGCGCCGATAGAAGAACAGAGGGGTTGGCCGGCGAGATTGGTGCGCGATCCACGATACGGGTGCGCGCACCGAGGGCCCGAGACCGATGCAGCGGATCGAGTACGACCCGTGCAGCGACTACTATGAACACCTGGCGGCGCTGCCGCACGCGACTCCTGCGGAACTCCTCCGCGCCTATCGCGCCGCCGTGAAGCAACACCATCCCGACGCCGGCGGCGATCCGTCCGGCCGGAAGCTCCGCGCCGTGTGTGAGGCCTACTCCGTGCTGGGCGACTCCGCCAAGCGTGCCTACTACAACGCCTCTCGGAACCGGTTTGGAGGGCCTGTGGCGTACCCGGCAAGACGCCGCCGGCGGCGGCGCAGGCCGCCGCGGGTCCGGCGGGTTGCTGCGATTGCGGCGATGGCGCTTGTCACCGTGGTCGGCGTGCTGCTGCTCGCCGCCGTGGTGGCCGGTCTGAACAAGAGGATCTCAGGACGGTCCCGCGCCGACCACGATCGGGGCAACACGGAACACGCATCGCGGCACTTGAACCGTGAATCCGGCCCTTCAGGCGGCGTCAGGTTCGGCTATGCCACGCCGCTCGAACCGCACACGGCGCCCGATTCAGAGTATTGACCGTTGCATCCACAGGGCGCTCGGTGACCGAAGACATCGCATATTGGATCGCCTTGTCCAGCCTGCCCGGCATCGGGCCGGTGACGTTCCACCGGCTGTGCGAGCGGTTCGGCACGCCGGAGAACGTGTTCCGCGCCGCCCGCGCGGAGCCTGACCGGCCGCGCAGGCTCCGGGCCGAGACCGTCGCCGCGCTCCGGCAGGGTGACCGCCATCTCAGCGCCGCACGCAAGACAGCCCGCGAACTCGACCGCGACGGCTTCGATGCCGTCACCTTCGCAGAGGCAACGTACCCCGCGCCTCTGCGCGATCTCAAAGACGCGCCCGCGGTTCTCTACACGCGCGGGCGGCTGCCCGGTCCGGACGCGCGCACGTTTTCCGTCGCCGGCTCGACCTATCCATCCGCCAGGGGCGCCAACATCGCCCGCTCCGCCGGCCGCGAGCTGGCAGAGGCCGGCTGGACGGTCGTCAGCGGGTACGCCCTGGGCATCGACTCCGCCGCTCACGCCGGCGCGCTGGAAGAGGGAGGCCGCACCGTCCTCGTGCTGCCGATGGGAATCCGCACCTTTGAGCTTCGTCCCGAGCTCGAGCGTTTCCGAGATGAGCTGGGCGGCCGGATGGTGCTGATCTCGGAGCGCCCGCCGAACGAGGCGTGGTCCTCCCGAGGCGCGGTACTGCGCGATCGCATCATTGCGGCGCTGGGGCGGGCGCTGTTGGTGGTTGAAGCGCGGCCGGACAGCGGTACAATGATCACGTTCCGCCACGCGCTCAGGCTCGGCCGGCCGGCATACGTGGTGAAGTACCGCCGCTCGCCGCCGGGCGCCTCGGGCAACCGGCTGGCGATCCGCTCCGGAGGGCTGCCGGTCGAGAGTATGAAGGCCCTGCGAGACATCGCGCGTGCGCCCGAGCTGCCCGCGGCGCTGCCGCGTGCCGCTCAGGGCGAGTTGTTCTGAAGCCGCGGGGGCCACATGCCCATCCTCATCGGCATCGACGAAGCCGGCTACGGCCCCGCGCTCGGGCCGCTGGTGGTGACGTCCGCCGCGTTCAACGTCCCGGACGAGGCGGCGGACCTGTGGCGGCTCCTCGAAACCGCCGTCGCCCGGACGAGACGTAACGCCGCGGGCCGGCTGCTCGTCGCCGACAGCAAGGTGGTCTACGCCAACCATAGCGGCCTGGCGGACCTGGAGCGGGCGGTGCTCGCGTTCATGAGGACCCGCGGGCGGGCAGCGGCGTCGTTCCGTGCGCTGACCGAGATATTGTGTGAGGACGCGGGCGCGCTGTGCAGTTCGGCGTGGTGGAACGACACCCCCCTGCCCGTATCGGCCGAACCAGAGAGTGTCGAGTCGGCGGCGGCGTATCTTGAAGCTGCCCAGGGCGACGCGCGGTTCCTCGGCTTCGCGACGCAGGTCGTGCGAGCCGGCCCCTTCAACCAGCTCGCCGCGAAGTACGGGAACAAGTCCGTCCTCCTGTTCCAGAAAAACATGCTGCTCATCCGACGAGCGATGATGGAGCATGGCGGCGACCTGTCGTTCGTTATCGACAAGCACGGCGGGCGACACTACTACGGACAACTTCTCGCCAACAACTTCTTCGGACGGCCGCTCCGTGTGCTGCGCCAGTCTCCCGCGTTCTCGTCGTACGAAGTCGACGTCGACGGGCGAACACTGCGGCTCGCGTTCATCGAAAAGGCGGACGCGCTGCACCTGCCTGCCGCCCTCGCATCGATGGCGAGCAAGTACGTGCGCGAGCTGTTCATGATGTGCTTCAACGCCTACTGGTGCGGGCGAGTCGAGGGCCTGGCCCCGACAGCGGGGTATGTTGCAGACTCTGAGAGGTTCATCGCCGCGATCCGGCCGCTCTTCAAGGATGGGGACGAGCGGGAGGTAATCCGCGAGCGCTGAACGGGTGCCCCGGACCCTGCTGCCTGACTTGCCCAAGCCCCGAGCCAAGGTTATAATGTCTTGTAGAGGGCCGCACTGTAAATCAGGGAGTCGTCTCGCATGCCGAAACTGATCGTCCACCACAAGGGCTCGACGAAGGAGCACGAGCTCGGCTCGGAATCGGTGACCATGGGCCGGAGCTCCTCGAGCCCGGTCGTGCTCCCGGACGAGCGGGCGTCGCGGGAACACTGCACCATCGAGTTCGAGGACGGCAAGTGGTACGCGGTCGACCTCGACAGCAGCAACGGGACGTTTATGGACGGCCGCAGGATCACCCGGGAAGAATTGAAGAACGGCGCGGTGCTGCGGATCGGCGACATCCGCATATCCTTCATCGATGAGTCGGCGCCCAAGGCGGAGGCGAGCTCGGCGCCTCTCAGCATGGAACTCCGCGCCACCGGCGGGCCCTGCGACGGCCAGGCCTTCAAGATCACAAAGCCCGTGACCCGGATCGGCCGAAGCCAGAAAAACGACATCGTCCTCAAGGACCACGGGGTGTCGAAGCGCCACGCGGAGCTGATGGCCGATGACCGGGGCGCCCGGATCATCGACAAGAAGAGCCGCAACGGGATCAAGGTCAACAAAGTACGCATCAGCGAACGCGACCTGGACGGCGGCGATCAGATCGCCATCGGCTCGACCATGTTCGAGTTCATCCAGGCCGGGGCGAAGGCAGCGGCGGCGGCGGCGCCGCCGTCGGAGGAGGGGCCGAAGCCCGAAGAGCCCAAGACCGGCCTGTCCGCGGTCCTCACGACGCGTGTCAAGATCCTTGCAGCCGTCGTCGCCGTCATCATCGTGGCAGGGATCCTCTCGAAAACCGTCACGAAGTCCGGCAAGACCCCCAAGGAGTATCCGGACAACCTGCTGAACGGCAAGAACCCGTCCTTTGAGCACGGGTCCGGCGCAAAAATCACCGACTGGCGGGTGAAGGTGGGCTCGGGCAGTCTGGACCCGAAGGATGCCGAGGACGGCGCGTGCTCGCTGCGCCTCGTCTCCGCCGCCGGTGCCGGGCCGGACCTCTCGGCGGTGTGCTGGTCGTCGAAGGTGCCCGTCTCGCCGGGACATGCGTACGAGCTTTCGGCGCTGGTGAAGAACTACGGCACCGAGTCCGCTGCGCTGTGCGCTGCGTGGTTTAACGACAAACACCCCTGGCTGAGCGCGGGGTGGACGGATGACCCGCAGTTGGGACGTCGGACCGACAGCGCCACGGAGTGGCGGCGGGTGTCTGAGATGCTCCGGCCGCCTTCGTGGGCCGGCGGCGCGCGGTTCGGCTGCGCCGTGCTGGGGCAGGGCGCGGCCAAGTTCGACGGAATCCGGGTCCGCCGGGCAGGTGCGGCGGGGAGAAGCCGGCAGGTCGCCGCGGGAAGGGTGGCCGTCGAGGCCGGCCGGCGCGGCGAGTTCATCGTATCGGCAGACGGCACGCCCATCCTGGGCGGCGGGCGGGCCGTCGTCAGCACGGGCGGGCAGACGGCCAACCAATCGCTCGCCGTGCTCCAGGACGGGTTCCCCCAGGTCGAGCTGAAAATGATCAAGGTCGTGGGCAAGCTGGGGCTCGCGGGCAATCTGCCCTTCACGGAGACGGTGTCGAGCGATGGCTCCCAGATCACGCTGCACTACGACATTGACGTATCGGCCGCGCCCGATACGGTCGTGGCGCTCGAACTGCTGTCCGATCCGGGCCTGCTGGCCAAGGGCGTCACCCTGGAGAAGGCCCGGGGCGGTCACACGGTGGAGAGGGGGCCGTTCGAGAACAAGATCGGTGTCGGCCTGGTCACGATCCTCTCCGACGACCGGCGCGTTTTTCTCCGGCTCGGCGACCCGGCCACCGTCAGCGCCACAAAAGGGTCCGGCGACGCGGTCAACTGGCGCTTCGAGTTCCCCACGGCGGCCAGCAGCAACCGCTTCGCGCAGTCGCTCGTGTGGAGCGCCACCGACCGCACCAAGTACGCTCTGGTCGCTGCGCACATGCAGCGCGCCGCGGACGCCGAAGGCAAGGAAGAGTTCGGCAAGGCCGCGAAGTTGTACCAAGACTTCATCCAGAGGCACGGGCTGTATACGGTCGAGCGTTTCAGCGCCGGCAAGCGGCTGAAGGCGATCCAGGCGGAGGTGGCCTCGCGCATCAAGGCGGTCAAGGGCCTCGCCGCCCGCGCTTCGGGCTCGCAGGAGGATGCGGAGTTCGAGGCGGCGGAGCGCGAATGTGACAAGCTGTTGGCGAAGCTGAAAGACCACCCCAGGCAAAAGGAGGTCGACCGGTTGGTTGCCCGGATCAGGAACGAGCGCAAGGCGGCAATCGAGAAGAAGAAGGAGAAGGAGGCCACGGACTTCCTCGTCCGGGCCAAGGGCCACATCGAGCGCGGCGAACTGCACACGGCCCGTGCGATGCTGGAGTACGTGATCAAGAAATACCCAGGCACCAAGTTCGCCGCAGAGGCCGCCGAGCTGATCAAGCAACACCCCAAACCCGAATGACCCGCGCGCGCCTGGCGGAAGCGGGGTGCAGAAGATGTCCGGACCCTTTTTCGGAGCACAACTGGGGTAAATCCAATACCAGTAACTTAAGGGACCTGACCCGTGCCCCAGAGCCTCGCTCTTCCTCTTCCTCTTACTCTTACTCGTACTCTTGCTCCCAATCGTAATCACTGCTGTGCAACTTCGCCTGCCGGAGAGGACTACGAGTAAGAGTAAGAGTACGAGCAAGAGTAAGATTACGACAGAGACGGCGGCGAGCCACTTGGCACCCGAAGGAAGGCAGCCGGGCGCAGAGAGCAGAAGGAGCGCTATTCGGCGCTCGTGATTGGGCCACACAGATGACAGTGCAAAGCGACTTGCCGGAAGGATTCGAACTGCTGCGGGCGGGCAGCTGCGTCGCCGCGGTCCGGTCGTGCGCCAAGGACCAGCTCCTCGCTCTGGGGATTCTCGACAAGTCGAAATTCGAAGAGGTGCGACGGAGCGGGCGGCCGGCGGGGAGCGGACGCGGACAGGCCGTTTCCATCCAGCTCGGAGCGGCCGGCGCCGAACGCGCGGTGGTCCGTCATTGCCGCCGGGGCGGCGTGTTCGGGCGGCTGCTGGGCGGCGTCTACTTCGGAGGCGCCCGGCCGGTCGAAGAGCTGCGCGTCGCCGAGACGGCACGCACGAGAGGCGTGCCGGCGCCGGAGTACCTTGCCGCGATTGTCCGGCGAAGGGGGTGCTCTTATTCCGGCGACGTGATCGTGCGCGAGGTGCCGGGCGCGGTCTCTCTGGAGGAATGGCTGAGAAAGGACGCCGGCTCGACCGGCCCCTTCATGCGGCAAATGGCGGCCGCGTTGGCCGACACGTTCACAAAGCTGGTCGCGGCGAACATCTACCATCCCGACCTCCACGCGGGAAACGTGCTCGTCGCCAATGCCGGCGGCGACATCCGCGCTTTGGTCATCGATTTCGACAAGGCCAGGCAAGCGGTCGCGCTCACGCCCCGCCTGCGAAACAAGATGCTCTTCCGCTTCAACCGCGCTCTGGTGAAACGCCACCTCGCGCCGCGGCCGGTGGGCCTGCTGACCCGGGTCCGGTTCTGCAAGCAATTGGGGATGACGAGCAGCCGCGACGAGATGAAGCGGCTCATCTCAGACTGCGGCGCGCACCTCCGGCGCCACGCCTGGCGTTACAGGAAACACTGACCCATCATCGGCGGGCAGCGATCAGCGACCGCCAAATATTCACCGGTCATTGAGCAGCCGGCTGAGCTTTTTCTTGATCTTCAGAGCGTGTGGGAGCGGGCCGGTACGCAGAACATTGACCAGGTCCCGGGTCTCGGAGATATGGAGCAGGCCCTGGGCCTCGACCACGCCGTCTTTCACCGGCCCACGGATCTGCATGCCGAACCGGACGAAGCCGTCCACGATGACCGCGATGGGCCGCCCCGGATGTTTCTCGCAGATCTCGGCGAGCCGCGCCGAGTCGTCCGGCTCGAGCTCGAACTTGACGTGGGTGTACTTGGCTATGCCCTTCGTCCAGAACGAGACGTTCTTGAAGGATTTCGGCCTGAGCGCCGGCTCCTTCTGCACCAGCGTCGGCCTCTCCTCCCGGATGATCTCGTTCGTTCCCCGGTCGTAATCGTAGTACGCCTCGAGGTAGCTGATGATCTCGTACCCCTCCGGCGGGCCGTGCTGCTGCGCCTGCTCGAGCCGCCCCTTATCCACGTCGAGCAGGCGGAACTCACACACGCCTCGCGGAATGATGGCCTCAGCCAGGTCCACCGCCCCTCCAGACTTGAAGTACTTGAGCAGGAGCGTCCCGTCCATCTGCGGGACGATCTGGGCGCGCCACTTCGGGTCGGCCGGCTCACGGAGGCGCTCGCCAAGGATCGCAACCGTCCTCTCCCGCTCCGCCGGCGTCGGATCGGTCACGAACGCCAGGGACACCTGATGCTGACTGAGCTCTGGGCGCCCGTACAGGTAGATCCACAGACCCAGGACGGCGAGAGAGACGAGAAAAAACGCGAGACCAACGGCAACTGCGCGGTTGAGGTCAAACCTCATGGCTGCTTCCGCGCGGCGGGGAAGAGCACGGACTTCTTGAACAGCACGAACTTGTGGTCCGGGGCGGGTGGCCGGCCGGCGGCCAGCAGGAAGCTGCACGCGGCCGGACGGAACACGATGCTGTGCATGGTGGCCTGCTTCACGGCCACGTCCGCCAGGATCTTCTTCGCGAGCGCTTCATCGACCTTGGCCGTGCCGCTCAGCGCCTTCCGGAGCCGCGGCAGGCGCCAGCACATCCACGGCCGGCCCAGCTCCTTCGACGTGAAATGGTTCGTCGAGTAGATGACGCCGTTCTCCGGCCGGCGCACCACCACCTTTCGAATCGAGAGTTCTGCGCACGCCGCGTTCCCCTTTGCGTCGCAGATCATCAGGTTGTTGTTGGTGCTCCGGGCGCGGGTCTTCACCACCCTCAGCACGTCTTCGGTCGACGCGGCGCCGGTCAGGGCGGTCCGGAAAACGAGGGCATTCGGCGTCGCCGTCGTCTGGAGTCCGGCCACGCGCGCCTCCATCACTCCCGCGGCGACGCCGGCATCGTTCAGCCCCGAAAGCACACCCACGATGCCGGGGAACGTCACCGATGCGACGGCATGGCCCTTCTTCGGATGGTAAACGATCACGCAACTGTACTTGTGCGCGACGCCGAGGGTGGGGAAATCCAGGTTGCGCCCGAATATCGGCTGACCGTCGGCCGACCGATCACCCGCCGCGACGAACGTGCTGCAAAAGACGGCCCGCCGGATGTCGAACACCGTGTTCGCCAACAGCACGTCCTCGTAACTCGCCCGGGCGCTCTTCGCCAGCGCTTTCATCTCCTCGATGTACCGCCGGGGAATGCTCTTCTCCATCTGGCGTGACAGCCTGAGCACCGTCCGGCGCAGCCCGATGTCCCCGCCGAATGAGAGAAGGTACTTGTTCAGGTACTGGTCGACGAGAAGCTTAAGCTGCGGCCCGAGAAGCGCGCCCTGCTGCTCGCCCATTTGTTCGGGTGTGCCGTAGACGTGAACGATCGGCACGCCCTCGACGAACGTCAAGGACGCGGGCCCGTGCGTCGCCTTCTTGAACTCCGCGCCGCGCGCGGCGGCGGAAACGACGAGGACCGCAAGAAACAAAGCCGCCCCGGTTCGCAACGACTTGAGCTTCACGGATGGTAACACTTCAGCCGGAAAACGGGGACAGATAACTTTCTTTCGCCGAGGGAGCAAGAGGGATCGCCACCGGCGCTCCACCTGGCGAAAAAAGTTATCTGTCCCCGTTCTTCCCGTTCTTCCCGTTCTTCGAAGTGTTGCCACGGATGAATCTCCTCAGATGACCTCGAGCCCGCCCATGTAGGGCAGGAGCACGTCGGGAATGCGCACGTGTCCGTCCGCCGTCTGATACTGCTCGATGATGGCGAGCACGACCCGGGGCAGTGCGACGCCCGAGCCGTTCAGGGTGTGGACGAACTGCGGCCTGCCGCCCTTCTCGCGGAACCGGATGTTGGCCCGACGCGCCTGGAAATCCTCGTAGTTGCTGCACGACGAGACCTCGAGCCAGCGCTCGATGCCCGGCGCCCAGACCTCGATGTCGTAGCACTTGGCCGCGGCGAAGCTGAGCTCGCCGGTGCACAGGCGCGACACCCGATACTCCAGCCCGAGCCGCCGCACCACCTCCTCGGCGTTGTCGAGCAGCGCCTCCAGCTCGTCGTACGAGGTCTCCGGGCGAACGAACTTGAGCAGCTCGACCTTGTCGAACTGGTGGACGCGCATCAGGCCGCGGGTATCGCGGCCGTAGCTGCCCGCCTCGCGCCGGAAGCACGCGGTGTAGGCGGTGTAATAGATGGGCAGATCGTCCGCGTCGATGATCTCATCGCGGTGGATGTTGGTGACGGGCACCTCGGCGGTCGGATTGAGGAACAGGTCGTCGACCTCGCAGCGATACATGTCCTCCTCGAGCTTGGGAAGCTGCCCTGTTCCGGTCATCGCCTTGCGGTTAGTCAGGAAGGGGGGAAAGACCTCTCGGTAACCGTGCTCCGACGTGTGGAGGTCGAGCATGAAGTTGATGAGGGAGCGTTCGAGCCGCGCCCCGGCGCCCTTGTAGAGGACGAAGAACGGCTCGACGATCTTCGTGGCGCGCTCGAAGTCGATGATGTCGAGCTGCTTGACGATGTCCCAGTGCGGCCTGGGCTCGAAGTCGAACGTCGCTCGGTCGCCCCAGTGTTTGACCTCCGCGTTGTCGTTCTCGTCGCGGCCGACCTGCACGTCCCCCGCCGGTATGTTCGGGAACGTGAGCGCGAGGGTGTGGAACTGCTCGTCGAGGCCGGCCAGCCGGCCTTCGATTTCCTTGATCTCGTCGGATATCCGGCGCGTTTCGTCCACCAGGTCCTGCACGTCGCCGCCCGATCTCTTGAGCTCAGCGACCTGCTTCGAGTTGGCGTTGCGCCGGCTGCGCAACGTCTCGGCCTGGGTCATCAGCTCCCGGCGCTGCCCGTCCAGCTTCAGGAATGCGTCCACGTCCGCGTCCTCGCCCTTGTTGCGGACGGCCTCGCGGACGGCGTCGGGATTCTGCCGGATGAATTCAACGTCGAGCATGTGCGATCCTCGCCAGCATGTGCGATCCTCAGTGGGGGTTCGTGGGACCCGCATCATCTTATGGATACGATGCCGGATGTCAAGCTCACCCGCTTGGCTGCCTACCTGTCACCGCCTCTAAGAGCCACGCACCGTGTCTCCAGAACTCCCAGATTCGCAGCACTTCAGCCAAGTGAGAAGGCGCTTTTCCGCTGACTTCCGGCCAAGCCCCGAAGGGGCGCAATTCGACAGCCTGCCGTTCGGCCCTGAGCTCACGGCCGAAGGGGGGCAACGCCCCAGGAACCAGGGACAGATTACCGTGGAGCCCTGAAGGGGCGTCACGTCTCGGTTTCGCCCTTACAGGGCTTGGGTTCGATTCATGACGGTTTCCCAGGGCGTTGCCCTGGGCTGTCGAATGTTGCCCTTTCAGGGCACACCGTCTTCTCACTTGGCTGAAGTGTTACCC
>CAZDHT010000119.1:0-14700 GCA_964505325.1 uncultured Planctomycetota bacterium
GGGGGTCGCTTTTGGGAGCAGGCTTGGGAGTTGCAGCCGGAGCGCAGATTTCACCACGCGGCGCCAAAGGGCCGGAAGAGGACGGTCGGGCGACTGAGGACCGACTCTTCGTGGTCTCTGTGGTCTCGGTGGTGAGTCAATCCCTCTGGCTGACGACCTTGTCGCGACCTTGAGGATCGAGTTTCCCTGGAACGAGCGCGGAAAGGAGCACGCCGTCACCACCCGAGAATACGGCTGGGCGCCCAAACCTGAGCAGAAGTGACGAGTGACCAGTGACCAGTCCCCTATTTCTACTTGACTCCGTACGCCCTGAAGGATGCGGGCGGCGGAGAAACAGGCGGCTGTACCCAGAATCAGTAATCGCGCAGCGTGTGGTATTCGTCGAGCATCGCCATGTAGTTGTCGTATTTCGTGCCGACGGCGATGGAGTGGCTGGCGCCGAGGATGAAGCGCCCGCCGCGCTTGGCGCATTCCATGGCGCGCCGCACGTCCTGCCGGACGTCTTCGGGCGTGCCGCCGACGAGGTGTTCGAGCGCCACGCCGCCCCACAGGGTGATGCGATCGCCGTAATCCCGCTTGAGCCGGCAGATGTCCATGTCGGCGGTCGGCTGGATCGACTGGTACGCGTCGTACCCGATCTCGATGAACATGTCCATCAGCGCGTTGACATTCCCGCAGCAGTGCTTGAGCACCTTCTTGCCGAACTTGTGGTGGAGGTTCATCACGCGGGCCCGGTTGGCTTCGAGGAAGAGCTCGCGGAACATGGCGGGGCTGATGAACGGCCCGGTCTTGTGGCCGAAGTCGCCCCCCCACAGGACGCCGTCCGAGTCGGGATGCACGGTGACCTCGTCGGCGAGGGTCTGCCGTTTCACCGTCAAGTGCGTCGCCGCCTTTACGACGTCCGGACTCTGCGCCAGCTCCATGAGGCCGCGGGTCATCCCGCCGAGCAGGACGATTCCGAGTTCGCCGCCGGACGGTCCGCAGATGAACTTGTCGCCTTTGAGTCGTTGGATGACGGCGTCGAGTATCTTCCAGGAGCGCTCGTCTCGGGCGGGCGGCGCCGGCTCCTTGTCGAAGTCCTCGACGCGGAACTCGAGCGCCTCCGCCACCGGGTCTTCGATGCAGGTGATGTCGGCGGTTGCATCCGAGTACTTGTAGACGCGGCCGTATCTGTCCTCCCAGGTATTCTCGTCGATGGGTCGTGGCGGCGGATCATCGGTTGCGGGCGGGATCTGCCAGGTGGCCATCGGGAACGTGACGATGTCGAGGTCGAGCTTTTCGTGAAGCTCGATGTGGTCTTTCCGGTAGCTCTCGGCGACTTCGTCGTGCCGGCCCTCCCAGAACGCGATGCGGGACTTGGCCTTGGCGCGGAGGTATGTTTCGTGCCCGATGATCCGCTCGACGGTGTCAAAATCCACCGCGAACTCGCCGATGGGAACGCGGTCGGGCTCCACGCCGTTGAGGGTGGCGAGGACTCGTGCCTTGGAGTTCATCCGGCTTCTCCGGGGGATGGGGCGACGTATCGCAAGCGTTCCTGGGGCTCTCGTGCGGCGGGCGCGAGGTGGGGCTGGTCTGTACGGAGAGCGGCGCCCGCATCGCTGGTGCGGCGGCCCGAGGGTTCTTCCCGTCTCACATCGGGAAGGGCCAGATCTCAGACCAGTGGCACCCGGAAATGAACACAGCAAGAGCGGCGAGCAGCAGCAACAGCCTTCTCATGACCTACTCCTGGTTGGGCCTCAATCCATTATCAGTATCGGCACTGACCGACCGGCGGTAACTGGAACTTCGCTGATGTGGCGGCCTCCGGCGACGTCGTGTGGCAAAAGGTGTCAGGACCCTTTTTCGGGCTACACGGTACGATTGAACCCCCGAGTTATGCTCCGAAAAAGGGTCCTGACACCTTTTGCAGCGCAGCACTCCAGATGGCCGAAGTGTTACGGTATCTGTTCGCATAGTATACACCATCCGGGCCAGCTCGACCAGCACCTCGTCCGAATCCCAGGGTCATTCAATTCTCGACCTCGTCTGCCTCGGCAAGTGGGGGCCGCGCTCAGGGAGCGTGTTTATAAAAGTCACACCTGTGACTTTTATAAACGAGATGCTGCGCGGGGGGCAAGAGAACGCGGGCGGGCGGCCATCAAGACCCGTTCGCAGAACTGAATGGCCCTGTCCGAATCCGAAATCCTGCTTGTGCGGGCGAAGTCGTGGGCGTAGAATCATGGGGCTTGGACCGCTGAGATCGAAGGGAGGGAATGATGAGGCAATTATGGTGCGCCGCGGCGGTGTGCGGCCTGCTTGTTCTCGCAGCAGCCGGCTGTAACGGCCCCACGAGAAAGAAGGATTTCGAGTTCGACAGGTCCGGCTGGGGCGGGGCCGATCTCGAGCACCGTTCCAGTCCGTCGACGGGCACATTCCAGATCGAGAGCGGCCTGCTGCTGAACAGGGATTTCCGCTGGGCGGATTCCGAGTTCTCGTTCGATTTCTTCGATACACCCGACCTGAAGTGGAACCTGGTGCTGCTGGACTCCGTTTTCCTCTCTGCGCGGCGGAAGGACTTGCGTGATACCTGGATCAAGACCGCGCCCAAGAAGTTCGAGCTGGGCAAGGACCTGGGCCCGGCGCAGTTGTGGGTGTTCGACCGCGTGGCGGAAATGGGGTTCCGGCGCGACCAGAAGGGCACGACCTACAAGGTGCTGGACGCGTGGTGGTACCCGCGCATCCGGGACGAAGGCAGGCAGGCTGACGTCCGGCTCAAGCTGGTGTACGACGTCAGGGTGCGGCGGATCTCGTGGAACACCTTCCGCGCCAAGGTCGCGGGCGGTAGACTAACGTATTGGGTGAACGGCGAGGCGGGGAAAGACCCCATTACCATCGACGCGAGGGCGAACGGGCGGCTGGGCATATTCGTTCAGAAGGGGGTCCCGCTTCGCCTGCGGAACTTCCGGCTCAGCGCGGGCGCACCGTAGCGCCCAGGCGTAACCTCTTGCCCGAGCAGTAGTTACAAATTGACCGCTTTTCGGTTGACAGATGGCGCTGGCGGGAGTATCATATGCGGAATAGGGCTCCTCACGGCGCGTGTGCGCTCGTGGGGACGCAGAGAGCTTTCACAGGGCCTTTTTTGCGAAGATTGGAGTTGATGGTTTGTGGTTAGAGTCACGCTGGCCAGGGACGAGCCGCTCGACCGGGCGTTGAAGCGGCTCAAGAAGATCTGCGACAACGAAGGGATGCTGGGAAGAATCAGGCACGCGGCGTACTACGAGAAGCCGAGCGACCGGCGCCGCAAGGCCGCAAAGAAACGCATGAAGAACATCAAGAGCGCCGAGCGGGCGAGAGGGCTCGCCCGCTGAAGCTGCGCGCTGCTGGGGAGAGTTCGCGAGCGAGTGATCCGGCCCGCCTGCTCCGCGTCTGTCACCGCTTTTCGCTTACTCGAAGCGGAGCGCCTCGATCGGGTCCATCCTCGAGGCCTTGATGGCGGGGTACGTGCCAAACAATATGCCGACGATGCAGGATATCCCGAGGGCCAGCACGATTGAATCGGGGGTCACGATGGCGGTCCAGTGAATCCTGGGTGCGACGATGTGGACGCCCCCGATCCCGACGAGCGCGCCGATGATCCCGCCGATGAAGGAGAGGGTGGTCGTTTCGACCAGGAACTGGTAGGCGATGTGGCTGCGCTTGGCCCCGCACGCACGGCGGATGCCGATCTCCCGGGTGCGCTCGGTGACCGTCGCCAGCATGATGTTGATGATACCGATCCCGCCCACGACGAGCGAGATGCCGGCGATGAGGATCATCGTGATGCCGAACACGCGTTGGGCTTTCTCTCTTTGCTGCAAGAGTTCCAGGGGCACGACCATGTCGTAGTCGCGGCGCCGGTGATTCGTCTCGAGGATCTGCCGAATCGAGTTGGCGACAGGGAGCACCAGGTCCTCGGCCTCGACTCGCACGATGGCCTGATCCACTTCGACGCTCACGCCGCCTCTGGCGCCCTCGCGCTGGAATATCGATGTGTCGCCAAACTGCCGGCGCGCGGTCAGCAAGGGGACGTAGATGTTTCGCAGTTTCTGGCTGCTGGTGAGCGCCTTGCGGTTGCGGCTGCTGTACTGCGGTTCCTCCAGCACGCCGATGACGTCGAAGAACATGTCGCCGATGTTGAAGCGGACGGTCAGCCGATCCCCTACGATTCGATGGTCGTCGAGGAGCTGAGTGCCCACGTTGCACACGGTTCTTTGCTGTGTGCTGTCCAGACCGGAGATGAGGCGGCCGGTGGAGTGGCGGAGTCCCAGCATGTCGAAGTACTCGGGTTCGACGCCGAGGATGCGCGCGTTCACCTTCTTGCCGGCGAGCCAGGGCTCGTCGCGCACCTCATGCGCCACGGTCACGAATTCGACCCCCTCGCAGGTGCTCTGGATCTGCGTGATGTCCTTGTGAAGAACCCCGTACTGCTTGATGTAATCGAGGCTCTGGCCGCCGCGCCCGCCGTCATCGCCCACCGGCTCGACCGAGTTGATGATGATGTTCCGAAGACCGAGTTGCTCCATTTCCTTGAGGATTTCGCTGCGGGCGCCGGCGGTCACCGACATCATGAAGATCACGGACGCGACGCCGATGACGATGCCCAGAAGGGTGAGCAGTGACCGGAGCAGGTTGGCCGCCAGGCAGCGAACAGCGAGACGCATGATTTCGGCCAGCCGGTAGAACATCAAGGTTCCTCGCGGGAGCCGTTCTCTGCCAACCCGTCCCGCATGATGATTTTGCGCCCGGCGCTCTCAGCAATGCCGAGATCGTGGGTGACAATAATTACCGTCCGCCCCTGCTCGTGCAGGCGGTGGAGGACTTTCATGATGTCCTTCCCGGTCTCGCTGTCGAGGTTCCCGGTGGGCTCGTCGGCAAGGACCACGCGCGGGCCGTGGACGATGGCGCGGGCGATCGCCACCCGCTGGCGTTCGCCGCCGGACAGCTCGTTGGGGGAATGGCGCCACCGGTCCCCCAGCCCCACCAGTTCGATAGCCTTCATGCTGGACGCGTGGCGCTGCCTGCGCCGCCCGCCCATGTAGAAGAGGGGTAGCTCGACGTTCTCGATCACGCTCAGGTGAGGAATCAGGTTGAACGCCTGGAAAATGAAGCCGATCTTCCGGTTCCGAATCTCGGACAGAGAGCTGTCGTTGAACTGCGCTACGTTCTCTCCGTCCAGCAGGTATTCTCCCGAGGTCGGGCGGTCCAGGCAGCCGAGGATGTGCATCATGGTGGACTTGCCGGAGCCGGACGCCCCGACGATGGAAGTCATCTCGCCCTCTTCGAACTTCACCGAGACGCCCCGCAGCGCAGGCAAGTCAATGATGCCCATGCGGTAGACTCTCTTGACGTTCCTGAGTTCCATCAGGGGGGGCATCAGCGGGCCTTCCTGCCGGCGGCACGCCGTCCGGACGGGGCCTTCGGCGTCGGGCGCTTCTGTGGGACGTCCTCAGACTCCACCTGGGGCTTGACAATCAAGACCTCTTCACCCTCCTTGAGGCCCTTCTTGATCTCGACGAAGCTGTCGTTGCTCGCCCCGATTTCGACCGGATGCTTCTCGGGCTTGCCGTACTTGTCGAGCGCATAGCAGAAGATCCGGCCTCGCTGCGTGTGAACGGCCTGGATGGGCACGTAGAGCACGTCCTTGAGCGCTTTGATGAAGACTTCGACGTTGGCGGTCATGCCCGGGCGCATGCTGGGGATCTGTTTGTCCAGCGCGACGACGGTGGTGAACAACTTGACGTTGTTGCGGCCCCACTCGCTGTGGGCCAGCGTGGCGATGCGCTTGACCCAGCCCTTGAACGTCTTGCCGGGCAGACTGTCGATGGTGATGGTGGCCCGTTGTGGATGGTCTTCGTCGATCTTGATCTTTCCGAAATCGGCTTCGTGCACGTTGAGGACCAGTTGCATGGTGTTCAGGTCGGGCAGTCTCATCAGAACTTGGTGACGGTGGGCCGTCCCGCCGACTTTGATCTCTTCGTCCTGCCACCAGCGACGGCGACCGCCGCTGCCGTAGACTACGATGCCGCTCCCCGGCGCCCGCATGGTCATGTTGTCGCGCCGCTCGCGCGCGTCCTTGAGCTGTTCCTGGGCACGCTTGAGTTCCTGCTTCCGTTGGGTGGTTGTCGCTTGCGTCTGCACCGTGCGGCGCTTGGCCACCTGCTCGAACCGCTTGAGTTCCGTCTCGGCCTGTTTCCGGTTGCCTTCCAGTTGCTTCAGCCGCATGGGATGCGTGTACTCCCCCAGAATCTTGAGCTCGAGCTCCGCGGTGCCCAGCTCGTTCGCCGCGGTGTCCACGTCCAGCTTGCTTTGGGTGACCTCCTCCTTGGTCACGAAACCTTGCTCGAGCATCTTGGGCATTCGTTTGTACACTTCCCCGGCTCGCAGCAGCTTCACCTTCGTCTGGTCGATCTTGATGCGCGCGTCCCGCTCCTCCTTCGGCTGGACGCCGCTCTTGAATTTCTGGATCTCCAGCCTCGCCATCTCCACGTCCATCTCGGCCTTGAGGGTCTTGCTGGCGCAGTCCAGGTTGGTGATGACTTCGTCGGCCTCTGCGGCGACGAGATTGGCACTGGCCTTCTCTTCCTGCGATTCGAGCTGCTCGATCTCTTTCAACACGTCCGTCTTGTCGAGCTCGACGAGGATGTCTCCCTCTTTTGCCGTGGTACCTTCGTCGACCAGCCAGACAATCCGGGCGCTGCCTCGGATGTTGGCGCGGACCTTCTTCGCTTCCTCCGCTTCGAACGTCGCCCGGCGCTTGAGGAGGATCTGGAGGTCCCCGCGGTGCACCGTGCGCCGCTCCGCCTCGGCGAAGGACTGCTCCTCCGGTGTGTCGCCGTTGAGCAGCCAGAAGCCGGCGCCGCCGGCGGCCAGCATGGTGGCCGTGCCGAGCGCCATCGCCAGTCGCATCGATCCGCTGCACTTACGCCGCGCGTTCATTCCTTCCACATCCCGTCCGAATCGAGAAAGAGAATTCCGATATCCCGCTTCAGTTGCAGCCGGGCTACCTCATAGTCCAGTATAGCGCGAATCAGCGCGTTTTGCGCCCTCAACTTTGCTGATTGCGCCTCGACAACGTCCCGGTTCCCCAACTCACCGGCCTCGAAACGCAGCTTCGCATTCTCCACCCGCTTCTCCGCCAGTTCCAGGTTCGCCTTCTGGATTCGGATCGAATTCTCGAGCCGCCGCAGGCGGCGATATGTATTGAGCACCTCGACCTTGATGTGGTCTCTCGACAGCGTGAGGAAGCGCATTTGGCGGTGCCTGCTGATGAGGGCTCGCTTGTATGCGTTTCGATCCGAGACCTTGTCAAGCGGGAGCGACAGCGCGATTCCCAACGAGCGCGAGCGATCGTGGTAGAACGTCGACACGTCGCCCGTCTTCGTGCCCCCAATCGTGTATGACGCGCTCAAGTCCAGGTCGGGCAGCAGACCGTTCCTGGTGATTCGGAGTCTCCGCTCGGCGTCCTCCAGTCGTTCAACGTCGGTCTTCAAGTCGAGCCGGTTGTGCAGTGCGGCCACGAGAGCCGACTTGAGGTCGATGTGGGCGGCTTTCACCGCGGGTCGCGTGTCCGCAACATCGATCCGGGCGCTGACCGGCAGGCCGAGGATCACCTTGAAGTCATCGAGCGACGCCGACAAGGCCTCCTCTTCGGTGATCAGGTCGTTGGAGGCGGTCAGCTCTTCCTGCTTGGCGCGGTACCGGTCAATCGTGGCGACCTTTCCGACTTCGAACAGCGCGTCCGACCGCTTCCGCAGAAACGTGAACTGTTCGAGCGTATGCCGCGAGTTCTCCACCACCTGCTTCTGGCGGAGGATGGCGTAGTACTTCATGAGCACCTCGAGCGAGAAATCCTGGCGGAACAGCTCGAAGTCGCGCAGCGCATACACCACATCCCGTTCCGCCTGGGTGAGGTCTGCATAAGCCACCTCCCGCCCGGCGCCTCTTAGCAGCGGTTGCTCGAACGACACAGTGATGTCGTGCGAGTACGTGCTCGGCCCGCCGGTCCGGCGGTCGGTGACTTTTCTGCCGGCCGACGAGGCCCTCAGCGCCCCGCCGGTCGGAAGGATCTGGCTCACGGAGAAATCCGCCCGACCGGTCCCGGTGTTGGTCCTGGACCCGTCGGCGCTACTGGTCTGCGTGGACACGTACGAGATCGTGTTGCTGATAACGGGTCCGAAGTTGTGCCGCTCCAGCGCCGCAGACAGCGCCGCCAGGTCGACGTTCTCGCGCTGAGACTTGAACGTGCGGTTGTTCTGCGTTGCCATCCGCAGCGCATCACGGAGGGAAAGGACCCGCGCCTCGCCGGGGTTTCCTTCGGTCTTGACCGGCGCGGGCGCCTTCTCCGGCTCGGGCATCTTGGCGTTCTTCTGCCAGCGATCCACGGCGTAGTCTCGCTTGGACTCCAGGATTTCGAGAATCTCGCGTTCGGCGCTCTTCTGGTAATAAGTGTAATACGACGAGCACCCGGCCGACAGGGCGGCAAGGGCCGCCAGACAACAACACCGTGCGCGGAACATAGAATCTTCTCCTATCGCAGGCCGGCTGCGCCTTGGGGCTGACTTTGCCCTTCCAGCATCTTAGCGCCCCCGTCCGGTTCCTTCAAGCTTTTGGCCGAGGGGCCTTCCCGGGCCCGGCCAACGCCGTAAGCTGTTGACATGAAACGGCCCAACGCGCTCTGCCCAGTATTATGTACGCAAAGCGAGCCGAGGAATTGTCGGATTCGTCGGCTTCTTGGCGTCTTCTTCGCCGTTCAAATCCCGACATCATACCGCTGCAGCGTCTTCTCGCGGAGCCAGTCTGGCAGGCGGGCCGGCTTGCGGTCGGGCCCCAGGCAGGCGTGTTGGGTGTATCCCGCGGCGGCCCGTTCACCTTCGCGTTCGATCAGGCACGTAAACGTTGCCGTCGCCTTCGTACAGGATGTGACCGCGCTGTGGATCCCGACGAGGTCGTCGTAGTTGACCGGCGCGATGTGCCAGAGGTGGCTCTCGACGACCGGCAGGACGAGACCTCGCTCCTCGATCTCGGTGTACGGCAGCCCGCACAGCCGAAGGTATTCGTTGCGGCCGTGCTCGAACCACGTGAGGTAGTGGCTGGCGTAGACGACGTCCATCCGGTCGACCTCCCCGTACAGGACGCGCCTTCGGCATACCAGCGGCAGGTCCGCCAGCAGCGGCTCGATCTCCGACAAACTCACTGGCTTCCTCCAATGCCCAGCCGGATTATAACGAAGCCGCGCCGCTCCAGCAAGGCAGTTGATCCGCTGGCCGCGCCGCGTATAATCTCCCAGCGTTCTCGAACACCATGTCATGTGAGGAGTCGACAATGGTCAAGCTGACCAAGACGGAGCGAAATCGGGCGCGGCGGCTGCGCTGGTGGCAGGAGGCGCGGTTCGGAATGTTCGTGCATTGGGGGCTGTACTCGCAGCTCGCCCGGCACGAGTGGGTGATGAACCGCGAGCGCATCCCGGTCGACGAGTACGAGAAACTCGCGGACACGTGGAACCCGAAGCCGCGGCCCGCGCGCGACTGGGCCCGCCTCGCAAAGAGAGCGGGGATGAAGTACATGGTGATGACCACCAAGCACCACGAGGGCTTCTGCCTGTGGGACACGCAGCAGACCGACTACAACGCGGTGCACCATGGCCCCGGCCGCGACCTCGTCCGCGAGTACGTCGACGCCTGCCGCGAGTTCGGCCTCAGGATCGGGTTCTATCACTCACTGATGGACTGGCACCATCCCGACGGCGCCCGCTGCGCCAAGAACGAGAAGGCCCGGCGCCGGTTCCTCGATTACATCCAGGGGTGCATCCGCGAGCTGATGACCAACTACGGCAAGATCGACATCCTGTGGCACGACGTCTCCTGGCCGCTCGCAACGCCCGAGTTGTGGGAAAGCAAGAAGATGAACGCGATGGTCCGCCGGCTCCAGCCGCATATTCTCATCAACAACCGGTCGAAGCTGGACGAGGATTTCGGGACCCCCGAGGAGCACGTGACCGCAGAGCGGTCAGGGCGCGCGTGGGAAGCGTGCATGACCTTCAACGGGTCCTGGGGCTACATGCCGTGTGCGATCGACTGGCGTCCGGTGCGTGAGGTCCTGGCGATGCTGCGCACCGCCGCGGCGGGGCAGGGGAACCTGCTGCTCAATATCGGGCCCGCGCCCGACGGCTCGATCCCGCGCGAGGCGATCGACCGGCTCGTCCCGGTAGGCAAATGGATCGCCAGGAACGGCGAGGCCGTGTATGGTAAGGTCGACCGCGTCGCCGGGCGACTGGACCGGCCGCAGACCGGCAACTGGACGCTGAAAGGGAAGACAGCCTACTACTGGTGCCACCGCTGGCCCGGCCGCGAACTGGTGGTCGGCGGCCTCCGCACCAAGCTCTTGAGAGCCTCTTACCTCGCCACAGGCGGGCCGATCCGGTTCACGCAGACGAAAGACCGACTGATCCTTAGGGGGCTGCCCAAGTCGAACCCCGACAAGATCGCCGGCGTGTGCGTCATCAAGCTGGAGTTCAAATCCCGGCCGCGGCAGGTCCTCGGCGCCGGCTGCGTCGTCCTGTAGGACTCGATATTCCGATTGCGGCGAGCGGCGGCTCCCGTTCCCTCGTCTTACACCGGCCCGGAAGCCATTCCGTTGGCAGCACTCCCCGCCCCTCTCATAGCCGGAGATGCCACAAGTTCGTTTTTTGTATTGACATAGGCCCTTTTCTATGCTCAAATACGATGGTACGGAACTGGCTGGTATCTCCGAAGCTCGAGGAGCTGCGTATGACGACGAAGAAAGACATCGTAAGGCGGATCGCCAAAAAACTGAAGCTGCCCCAGGTGGACACGAAGAGGGTCGTCCAGAGCACGCTGGACACGATCGTCGAGGTCCTGGCCACAGAGGGGCGGCTCGAGCTTCGCGATTTTGGGGTCTTCCAGGTGAAACAGCGCGCCGCGCGGCGGGCACGCAACCCCAAGACGAACCAGGAGGTGATGGTCCCACCACGAAAAGTGGTCACGTTCAAGCCCGGCAAGGTGCTCGAACAAACGATCCGCGACCTGTAGCTCGCATCTCTCACCAGAAGCGCGGGGACTTCCAATACCCAAATCCAAATCCCAAACGTAACACTTCAGCCAGCTGAAGTGTTACGGCACAGGAAGGCGACGAGCAAGCGGCATAGCCCCCCCCACCCGCGCCGCCGGGGGATGATAAGTTTTTTTGCGAAACAAACCATTGTGACACAACCGATTGACCACCAAAGCGTTGTGGCATGAAATCGGGGGCTTCGCTCGCCCGTGCCGGGCTCGTGACAAAGCATCGCTGGAGCGCCCTGTGAATCCTGTTGAGCTCTTCTTGCTCGAGGGCACTGAGAAATGAAACAAGCCAAGCCGATATGGCCCGAGGGCCGCGAGCGTGAGATGAATCTGTTCGTCGGCTTCCGCGCTGTCGCCCAGGTGAGGGAACGGACCGACGCGGTGCTGCGCCTCGCCGCCTCGTCGCTGTACCGCGCGTTCCTGAACGGCGAGTTCGCCGGGCACGGGCCGGCGCGCGCCGCGCACGGGTTCCACCGTGTGGACGAGTGGCCGCTCCAACTGGCGCCCGGGAGGAACGTGATCGCGGTCGAGGTCGCCGGCTACTGCTGCAACAGCTACTACCTGCCCGACCAGCCGTCGTTCCTGCAGGCCGAGGTCATCTGCGGCGGGCAGGTGCTGGCGGCGACCGGCTCGGACGCTTTCGCAGCGGCGGTTCTCGACTGCAAGCTCCAGAAGGTCCATCGCTTCGGCGGGCAGCGCACGTTCTCCGAGGTGTACCGGATGGGGCCGGGCTGGGACGCGTGGCGCCGCGACCCCGCTGCGCCGTTCGCCGCGGCCGCGTGTGCGGTGTTTGGGAGCAAGCAACTCCTGCCGCGGCGCGTATCGTATCCCGAGTTCGCGCTGCGGGCCCCCGTGGTGCACGTGTCGTCCGGCCGGATCGAACGGGGAGTCAAGCCGGACGAGTACTGGACCGGCCGGTTCGTGACCGAGGTCGGCCCGACGCGCAAGGGTTTTGCCGAGAAAGACATCGAAGCGGCTCCGATGATTGAGCTCCAGGAGACGCGGACCGCCTCGCGCGAGACGATCGATCGTCCGCTCGATACGTCTCCGGCGCTCGAGCTTGCGGAGGACGCATTCCACATCCTCGACTTCGGCGTCAACCTTACGGGCTTCATCGCCGCCCGGGTCATCTGCCGCCGAGCGACGCGGCTGTTCCTCACGTTCGACGAGCTGCTCTGCCAGGGCGACGTCCACTTCACGCGCAACCACACCATCAACGTCGTCGCCTACGACCTCGAGCCGGGCGCCTACGACCTCGAGAGCTTCGAGCCGTACACGTTGCGTTACCTGAAGCTCACCACGTTCGAGGGCGACTGCACGGTCGAGGACGTCCGGCTGCGCGAGCTGGCCAACCCCGACGTGCGGCGCGCGCGGTTCGCCGCGAGCGACGACCGCCTCAACCGGGTCTTCGAGGCGGGCCGCGAGACACTGCGCCAGAACGCACTCGACATCTTCATGGACTGCCCCTCGCGCGAACGAGCCGGATGGCTGTGCGACAGCTTCTTCACCGCACGCGCCGCAGCCGACCTCTGCGGCAACGCGGCAATCGAGCGCAACTTCTACGAGAACTTCCTGCTCCCCGACCGGTTCGAGCACCTGCCGGACGGTATGCTGCCGATGTGTTATCCGGCGGACCACCTGGGCGGCACCTTCATCCCGAACTGGGCGATGTGGTTCGTCGTCGAGCTCGAGGAGTACCTCGCCCGCAGCGGCGACCGCACGATGGTCGGCGCGTTGAAGTCCAAGGTGCTCGCGCTGTTCGATTACTTCAAGGGCTTCGAGAACGACGGCGGCCTGCTCGAGAAGCTCGACAAGTGGGTCTTTGTCGAGTGGTCCAAGGCGAACGACTTCGTGCAGGACGTGAGTTACCCGAGCAACGCGCTGTACGCGGGCGCGCTGGACGCCGCCGCGCGAATGTACAGGCTGGACGAACTGGCACAGGAAGCGGACAAGATTCGTGAGGTCATCCGGGTGCAGTCGTTCAACGGCACGTTCTTTGTGGACAACGCCGTCCGCAAAGGCGGAGGGCTCGAACGGACGAACAACACGACGGAGACGTGCCAGTACTACCTGTTCTATTTCGGCGTTGCCACGCCCCAGACGCACCCCGGCCTGTGGCGGGCGCTGATCGAGCAGTTCGGCCCGAACCGCGACGCGGCCGCGGTGTTCCCCGAGGTACATCCCTCGAACGCGTTCATCGGCAACGTGCTGCGGCTCGAACTGCTCTCGCGCTACGGACTGTGCCGCCAGCTCCTGGACGAATGCGCCGATTACCACCTCTACATGGCCGAGCGGACGGGTACCCTGTGGGAGATGATCAGCGACGATGCAAGCTGCAACCACGGCTTCGCGTCACATGTCGCGCACGTCCTCTACCGCGACGTTCTGGGCGTCCACCGCATCGACAGGGCGGGCCGACAGGTCGAGCTTCGCTTCGCCGATCTGCCGTTGGAGTCGTGCGAAGGTCGGATCCCCGTGGGCGACTCCGCTGTGGGCCTGAAATGGCGACAGGATCCCGAGAGAATCTGCTTCCGTGTCGAGGTCCCGGCGGGCTACGGGGTCAAGGTGAGCAACCTGAGCGGGAAGGAACTGGTACGGGAGCCCTGAGAGCTCTAACGGAACGATGGGGCGAATCTTCTTGTCCGCCGCCGGGCAGGCAGGAATGCCTGCCCCACCAGGGTTATCTTGGAGGCCCTTGGTCTGCCAGTTCTCGCGCGACGTCGAGGATCGCCGTGATCTTCTCCTCCTCGGCCAGCGAGGTCATGTGGAAGGTGATGCGCGTCGGCTCGCACGCCGCGTAGGCGCGGTACATCGCCCGGAGCTCGTCCGCCGTGTTGTCGCGGACGTCCATCGCCAGGATCCGCGCCGTGAACGGGACGGGGCAGTGCTCGCGGCAGAGCGGCGGCGTCAGGAACTGATCGGCGGAGGGGTCGAACTCGGTGATCTTCAGGTCGGCGAGGAAGCGCAGGTGCTCGACCCGCA
The DNA here is from genome assembly GCA_964505325.1 of uncultured Planctomycetota bacterium. Taxonomy (GTDB): domain Bacteria; phylum Planctomycetota; class PUPC01; order PUPC01; family PUPC01; genus CAZDHT01. Next base: position 14,079 of record CAZDHT010000119.1, read on the forward strand.
GTAGCTCACTGTGGAGGTATCGCTCCGTCGCCTGCTGGCTCGCGTACATCTCGTCCAGGCACGGGACGACGAACTCGGCGAACTGGTCGGGGCCGAACATGCCCGCGAAGTCATCGGGTATGCCCACGCTTCCGGGCTCGTCGGTCCGGCCGAAGTACCGGCCGATGGTGCGGGCGTAGTTGACGGCGCTCCGCACGCAGAACGAGAGCAGGCGATGGGCCCGCTCCGGATCGTCGTGCGGGAGCATGAAAAAAGGCTGGCCGCCCATGAGCAGCGCGGCGGACGTGACCGGGCCTTCGTAGATGTGGCCGATGGTCTTCTGCGCATCCGGGCGGCGGGCGAGCAGTTTCTCAAACGTGTGCAGCCGCGCGGGCACCACGCCGCGCGACAGGTAATCGTCCGGCTCCTCCAGGTCGTCGATCTCCCGCGCCTGGTGGACCAGCGGAACGACATTCGGCTCGGACCCCTTCGCAAACAGGATCTCCGCGCCGAGGGCCGAGAGATGGCAGTACGTGAACCCCGCCAGCCTCGGGCGCGGCGGCTCGACTCCCAGGCGCTCGGCGACCGGCACGATCGCCTCGTAGCAGTGGCAGATCGCGTCCACGTCGTGGTGCAGCGCGTC
>CAZDHT010000120.1:0-9714 GCA_964505325.1 uncultured Planctomycetota bacterium
TGCCCGAGGCCCAACTCGACCGGTTCCTGGTGCGGATCACGCTGGGCTATCCCGCGCCGAGCGTCGAGGTGGACATCCTATACGCCCAGGCCGAGGCCCATCCCCTGGACTCGCTCGAGCCCGTGCTGAGCCGCCTGGAGATTCTCGAGATGCAACAGGCGGTGCGGCGCGTCAAGGTCGAGGCGAGCGTGTCCAGCTACATGGTGGAGCTGGTGAAGATGACGCGGGAGGACCCGCGGCTGAAGCTGGGGGCAAGCCCGCGGGGGTCCCTGATGCTCTTTCGCGCCGCTCAGGCGTCGGCGTTCTCTCAAGGGCGCGATTTTGTGCTGCCCGATGACGTCCAGAAGCTCGCCCCCTGCGTGCTCGCACACCGGCTCATCCTGACGTCCAAGGCGAGGTACTCCGGGGCCGACAAGCGCGCGATCGTCGACGAAATCCTCGGGAAGGCGAAGGTCCCCACGTGAAGAGCCCGGTCGCCAGCTTGGTGAAGCACGGCCTGGCCTACTGGCAGCACGGTCTGACCGCCGCCGGCCGGTTCCTGCTGGTGGGGGCCCTGTTCTCCGGCGCCATCGGCTCGGTGGCGCTGATCGCACCCGTGTATCTCCTGTTCTGCGCGCTGGTGTCCTTCTTCCTTATCTCGTTGCTGGGCGGACACGTTCTGAAGCCGCGGGTGACCATCGCCGGGAAGCTGCCCGAGAAGGTCACAGCCGGGCAGACCGTGACCGCGGAGTTCACGTTGGGCCGCACGTCGTGGATGCCGGCGTACGACGTCGGGCTGCGGTTCCCCGAACTTCCCGTCCACGTCGAGGAGGCGGACCCTGGGCGGACGGTCCCGCAGCTTGCCCGTCACCAGTCGCTTCGTGTTCCCGTGAAGCTTCAGGCCAGGAAGAGAGGGGCTTATGAGTTCCCGGCCGTCCAGGTCTATACCACGTTTCCGTTCAATGTATGCAGGAATCGAGGCGCGGCACATCCCCCCGGCTCCATGCTCGTTCTTCCGAAGTTCTTCCCGCTGACCGGGGTGGACGTTCCGCTGGGACGCCGGTACCAGCCGGGCGGCATCGCGCTCACTTCCGACGTCGGCGAGTCGCCCGAGTACATCGGCACCCGCGAGTACCGGCCGGGTGATCGGTACCGCAAGATCGACTTCCGGACCTGGGCCCGGCTCGGCAGGCCCGGCGTCAAGGAGTTTCAGGAGGAGTACTACTGCCGCCTGGCGCTGGTGGTCGACACGTTTGTGGCGCCCGGCCGGAAGAAAGGCCGCGACGGGTTCCCGGAGCTCGAGGCCGCCGTGTCGCTGGCGGCCTCCGTCGCCGATGCGCTTTCCCGAGGCGAATACATCGTCGACGTCTTTGCCGCCGGGCCCGAGCTATACGTGTTCCGCGCGGGCCGCCACATCGCCCACCTGGAAAACATCCTGGAGATCCTCGCGTGCGTCGAAGAATGCCGGAGTAATCCGTTCGCCGTCATCGCTCCGGCCATCGCCGGAGAGCTCCGGAACGTCACGTCGGTGGTGTGCGTGTTCCTGGACTGGGATCGGGCGCGGGCGGAGTTCGTCCGTGCGGCCGTGGAGGCGGGCTGCGCCGCCAAGGTGCTCATCGTTCGGCAGGGCGAGACTACCGAGCCGTTCGCACCGGCCGAGGAGTGGGCCGGGGCGATCTCGCTCTTCACACCCGGAGACGTCGCCGCCGGCAGGATTGAACAAGTATGAAGCTCCAGCGGCTGCTCATTCTCCTGATGATCGTTGTGGAAGCGGCGACGCTCAACCGCATGTACAAGGTGGCGCTGTTTCCGGCGCTGGCCCTCGCCCTCGCCGCGCTCGGGTTCACCGGTCGGATTCGTTTCGCCCTGGGCCGCGTGCGGCAGGCCCTCCTCTCGCTGGGCATCGTCCTGTTCTTCTTTGTCATGTGGCGGCTGTTCCCGTTCGAGCGGTCCGGCGTGATCGGCGCCCTGGGATACCGGGTGACGTATGTCTTCGCCCAGTATTTCATGGTCCTCCAACTCTTGGAGCTTTATCTCACCCGGAAGCCGGGCGGCGACGGAACCGTCGCGCCCGCGCTCTACGGGATGCTCGCCCTCACCTGTGCCGGAAACGTGTTTGCGTCGAGCGGGCAGGTCACGGTTTACATCCTGGCGTGCGTGTTGTTTACCGGGCTTCTTGCTGCGTATTTCACGGGCAGCGTGCGCACAGTGGGCCGGGCGCTCTCGCCCGCGCCGCGGGCAAAGGGAATCTGGCTGGTGTCTCTGCTGGTCGTGGTTCTCCTCGGCGCTGGCGGCATGGCCGCCTCGCTTTATTCGAGCCGATATTATCTGTCGCGGGTCCTGCTTCGGGCTTTCCTTCCGCGCTTGCCCGTCCATGCGGCGGGATTCTCCGAGAAGACGAAGCTCGGCGACGTGGCGCGCCTGAAATACTCCGACCGGGAGAACCAGACCGCTCTGCGGGTGTTTGCCGGCGACGCGCCCGGCTACCTGAGAGGGAAGGCTTTCTCCGACTACGCCGGGTCCGAGTGGGAAGCGACCACCCAAAAGACCACCCTGTCGCCGACGGACCCTCCCCCTGAGGACCTGCCTCCGCCCGGCCGCAATCGGAACTACTTCGCGCTCCGCCCCGCGCGTGCCGGCACCTGGCGGAGCGTGGACGTGTGGCCCGATCCCGCCCTGACCGAGGGCATGTTCGCCCCGATCGACGCCGCCGTGATGCGGGCGCCGGTCGGGAAACTCGAGCTGGATGAGAACGGGATCACGGACTCCGGCGAACTGATCGACGGCATCAACTACACTTCGTACACCGGAGAGGCGACCGCGCCGGACGTCCCTTCAGGGGAGCTGAAGGCGCGTCTGACGCGCCTCCCGAACAAGCGGGATCGCAGAATCTACCGCCTGGCCGAGCGCGTCTTTGACGGGTGCACCACATCCCGGGAGAAGATCGCGGCAGTGGTGACGTACTTCCACAACCACTACGAATACGGAACAAGGATCCGGGTGCCGAGCGGCGTGGACCCGTTGACCCACTTCCTGCTCGAGCGGCCGCCGGCGCATTGCGAGTACTTCGCGGCCGGTGCGGCGTTCCTGCTGAGGGCGAGCGGCGTCCCCGCGCGCTACGTCACCGGCTTTGTCGTGGAGGAGTGGAACCCCTTCGGCAACTACTGGATGGCGCGGAACCGGAACGCCCACGCGTGGGTCGAAGCGTATGATGATACGGCCGGATGGGTCGTGGTTGAGGCGACGCCCGGATCCGGGGTGCCTGCTTCGGGCGTGACCAGATCGGCCGACTACCTGCGCGACTACCTCAGCTTCCGCTTGCAGGAGTTGTCGGCGGCCACCCGGCTGAACGGCCTGCGCGGTCTGCTGGCGTGGCTGGGCGGCCGTGCGAAGGGTCTCTGGGAAGCGTTCCTGAGTGCGGATCGGTGGACGCTCGCCCTCAAGTTCGCCTTTCTGGTGCTGCTCCTCCTGGTCCTGCGGCGCAGGATCAAGCGGCCCCGCCGCAGGGCAACGCCGGTTGATCCTCGGGTGCGGAAGCTTCACGGCCTGCTTGCCGCGATGGACAAGAGCCTCCGAAGACACGGGCTGGTTCGACGGGAGGGCGAGACGCTGCACCAGTTCTCGCGGCGAATTGCCGAACGGGGAACGGCAACGGCTGTCTCCGCCTGGTACGTTGACTACGCCGCCGTCCGCTACGGCGGAGCCCTCTGCGACGAGGACATCGAACGCCTGCGCCCGTCCCGCTCCAACACCGCAACGCTATGATCTCACCGCCGAGATGGCTGAGATCGCATAAAGGTCGGCAGCGCTGCCGGCCAAGCCCAGCGGGGCGTCAGGAATCCCATGAGCCAGCGAACCCTTCTGGCCTGCGCCGTTTTGGCGTCGTTCAGCCTGTGCGTGACGGCCGCCGAACCCGCGGCAGAGCAGGGCGCCGTGATCCTCAACGAGTCCGCCTATTGGCGCCACTACTTCACCTACGCGCCGCCGCAGGTCCCCACGGACAAGGTCCGCACGGAGTTGCCCAAGTACTTGGACAAGAGAGCGCTCCGCCGCGTCGAGCGCCAGGCCCGCATCCGCGCCAAGCGGCTGGGGCAGGATACCAAGCATTGGATGCAGCACGTGATCGTCGAGGCGGCGTCCAACCAGTACTCATTCAGCGACCTCAACGTCGAGCTGCTGCGATGGCTGCAGACCGATTTCCCGCCCGCCGACTGGATGAAGCCCGACTTCAACGACGCCGACTGGGCGCGGCAGCGGACCATCTTCCGCGCCTCGCGAGCGGTGAATGACGCCCCTCGGCCCTTCCTCCTTTACGCGCCTCTTCAGCCGCCGAACCTGGCGTACGCTCAGGCCCAGCCGTCCGGCCGCCTCTTCCTCGCTCAGAGCCTTCTCCACCAGACGCTCACAGATACCCGCACGTAACGAATCGCGCATGCTCATACAAACTGTCCTGTCGTTCCCACCCATAGGCAACTCCTCAATGGAATTGCCCGTATTCTATAGGACATTTTCACTTTGCTTCGATAGGACATTATCACGTTGCTTCTACACCGAGGCCCGGACAGGGTGGTCGCAGTCCCATCGATTCGCTACAATGTCGCTCAGCGTAGCTGGAAAGCGGAGCCAACATGAGCGAGAAAGACGAAGCCGCAATTGTCAACGAGAGACACTGGGAGAGGATGGTGCGAGAGGGGTGCGGGTATGCGATCCCGTGGCTCGACCTCGACCCAGACCTGATTCGACAGTATGCGAGAGGCGAACTGGACCCCGTACCTGAGCCTCTGGCCGTGATGTCTCCCTACAGCATCCTTGCCGGTGTCGAGGGTAAGGACGTCCTGTGCCTGGCCTCGGGTGGCGGACAACAGTCGGCGGTGTTCGGGTTGCTTAGTGCGCGGGTGACGGTGGCCGACCTGTCCCAGCGGCAGCTTGAGGGGGATCGGCGGGCGGCGGCGCACTATGGGTATGAGATAACGACGATCCACGCGGACATGCGCGATCTCTCGTGTCTGGAGGATGAGTCCTTTGATATCGTGTATGGAACGGCCATGTGTTATGTTCCTGATACTCGGGAGGTCTATTCCGAGGCCGCCAGAGTATTGAGGCCGAATGGAGTGTTCCGGATGGACTTCGGTCAACCCGCAATCCATTTCGTGGCCTGGGATCGAGGCGGATACCGGATTGCCAAGCCATATTGCGAGAAGGTCCACCGGCGCGAGGACGGAGCTATCGAATTCCGGCACTACATGGACGACATCTTCAACGGACTTTCTGACGTCGGTCTGTCACTCCGGCAGGTTGTGGATTTGGCCCGAGACAAGACGCCGGACCCACAGGCCCTTCCTGGAAGCTGGGCGCACGAGTCGGCCTACGTCGGCGGCGGATTCGTCATCGTCGCAACGAAGGACCAGAGAGCTTTCTGACCATTGCTTCCAGCGGACGCGCAACACCGCGCCGCTGAGGCATACGCTCGAAAGGGGAAAAATGATGACACCACGTGAACGGTGGCTGGCGGTACTGAACCGGGAAGAACCGGATCGGATTCCGATGGATTGGTGGGCAACTGGAGAAGTGAATCAGAAGATTATGAAACACTTCGGCTGCGACAATATGGATGAAGTGTTTGCTCGACTCCATATTGATGTCCCGGTAACTGTGGGCCCCAAATATGTCGGGCCGCCGCTTCAGGAGAATACGAACGTGTTCGGTGTCCGCTCCAGGCCGGTTGACTATGGCACGGGAGTATATCACGAAGCAGTTTCTCACCCGCTGGCTGAATACGAGAGCGTGGAAGGAATTGAAGAGAATTACACCTGGCCCCAACCTGATTGGTGGGACTACTCAGGCATAGCCGGGCAAATCGAGGGGAAACAGCACCGGCCTATCCGAGGGGGTGGTTCCGAACCGTTCCTCACGTACAAACAGCTCCGTGGCGAGGAACAGGCGTTCATTGATCTGATAGAGAATCCGGACATCGTCCATTACTGCTTGGACAAGATGTTTCATCTCTGCTATGTGAGCACCCAACGGATTTACGAACAGATCCCGGGACAAGTCATGATCACCTACGTGGCGGAGGACTTGGGTGGGCAGGAGGGGCTGATGTATTCTCCCCGGCAGATTCGCACTTTCTTTCTGCCGCGCATGAAGACAATGATCGACCTCGCCCACGAAGCCGGCGCTTTCGTCTTCCATCACAGCGACGGCGCAATACGCGACATCTTGCCCGATATGATAGAAGTGGGCATCGATGTGCTGAATCCAATTCAATGGCGGTGCAAGGGGATGGAGCGGGAAGGACTGAAGCGTGATTTCGGGAACAGCGTCATATTCCATGGCGGAATGGATAACCAATATACCCTTCCGTTCGGATCGGTGAATGAGGTCAAACAGGAAGTCGAAGACAACTTGCGAATCCTCGGAAGAGACGGCGGCTACATCCTCGCCCCGTGTCACAACATCCAGGCGGTAAGCCCGGTGGAGAACATTCTGGCCATGTATGAAACAGCATATGCCGCCGGGTGAGGATGAAGCAGCCTCTCGGTTCACGGTATCGGGAGATGGTCTTGCTCTGTTGAAAACCTGGGTGACGGACGTCGGAGAGGTTCTTCGCTCCGCTCAGGATCTCGGTTTTCAACAGAGCAAGATGGTGCTCCTTTTTCCCCGGTCTATCATTCTCCCAGGCCTGTACTTACAGATATAGAGGCAAAAAACCGAGTGTTTTTGCGAGGATGGCTTGACAACCAGCCCAAAGTGTGGTATATTGTCATCGGAGCGGTGTGTTGCGTGGAATGGCGCACGCACCGCTTGCAGTGTTTGTAGGGACCGGCGGCGAAAAGTTTTTTTGCGAAACGAAGCCATTTTGCCATAAACCGCTTGCGGGGTAAGATGTTGCGGCAGATTTGCCATTGTGGCAGGCCCTTAGAAGCCAGAATTCTGCATCGACAGGAGGAGTTTTTTCGGCGAAACGGCCCATAACGGGCCTGAAACCGCCTGAAACCGCCCAAAACCGGCCCGAACGGGCCGGAACCGGCCACGAACCGAGTGCAGATTTGTGTGAAACCGGCTATTCGCCGAGGCATCGCCGCAAGTCCGCCGGGCGGTTGTCGGTCCGATTGGCGCGAGCGATTGCGCTTGACGTTGCGCGGGCGCCGACGGACAATTGGTTGGAAGGGGGCGAGCGGGAACAGAGCGTAAGACGGGAGAGATAGGACACCAAATGCGCAATAAGTGCCTCATAGTATGTGCGTGGGTGCTGGTGGCGGCGGCCTGTGTCCGCGGGGGCGAAGCCGACGATCAACTCGTGCCGCGTGCGGACGAGATTGACCGGGCCACCCTTCGCGAGGCCGCGCGGGCGGCTCTTGTCAGGGCCGTTGACTTCATCCGCAAGCAGGCGTCGAAGGATGAGGAAGGATGGGTCGTTCCGCCTGTTCGCCAGAGGAAGGTCGTTGACTACAAGGAAGTCACGCTTCGTTACGCGAACAAGACGTTCCGCGAGCCGGTGTATGAGTACGAGACATACGAAACCTACGAACGGGCCATGGGCGACGATTCGCTCTCGTCGAAGAAGCTCAAGAAAGTGACGAGAAAGCGAATCAAGCGGCAGATCGGGACCAAGCCTGTCGTCAGACTGGTGTACGATCCCAAAGGCCCCATCACCAAGACGGTCAAGAGGGCCGTGTGGGGGCCCGGCGGGCCGGATTTCTGGGGGGTCGGGCGCCTCGGGCACAACGCGCTGGCGCTCCTTGCGATGCGGCAAGCCGGGGTCGGCCCCGAGGACGAGGCGGTCTCACGCCTTGCGGAGAACCTGGCCAACTTCGTCGAGCGGTACGGCGCGCCCGACCCCACGTGGGACCTGGCCTGCATGACGGCGGCGTTCGCCACGATGCCTGATGATCACTACCGACGCCTTGTCAAGCCTCTGGCCAGCAAGCTGCTCGACGGGCAGATCACCAGCGGCAAGGCCAAAGGACTGTGGGGTCCGGTGTGCATCAACACCAGGTTGCTGGCCGCGGCGCTGAAGTATGAGCAAGTTCTGAGCAAAATACGTGAGAAGGAGAAGCTGCGGGTCGAGAAACGGAACACCCTCTCCGCTCGCAAGAAATTCGACAAGGCCGAGGCGGCGCTGCTTACGCTTCAACAGGACATCCTCCGGCAGATCGCCATCTCGAGTTCGGCCCTCACGAAGATCGACTACCGGATCTACCTGACGCCCGACGATCACGATCCCGTGACGCTGATCGGCCTGCCGCACTACGTGTTCACCCAGACGACGGCGGACATCGAGAGCACGGCGGTGGCGCTGTGGGCGCTGCGAATCGCGGCCGATAAGGGCCTGCTCCCCAAAGAGACCTACCGGCCGACGGTGAACAAGCGGGCGATACTGCCCCCGGAAAAGCGGGATGTCGTGCTGTCCCGAGCGGCGAGAGCGCTCGCAAGCGCGCAACATCCCGACGGCGGCTGGGACGAGATGAACAGACACCAGCCCGTCAGGGACTTCGACGCAATGACAGGCATGCCAGGTGTACCGGTCAAGCCGTCCCGATTCCCCGGCCTGGCGTCTGCCAGGACCTGCATGAGCACGTGGCAGGGGTACGCCGCCCTGCTCAGCGCGGGGCATGCCATTGGCCTGGACAGGTTGCTGGCGCAGCTCGGGACGAATGCGCGGCGCAGCTCTGCCCGCGCCAGAGCACTGGCCGAGGGCCTGATCAAGGCGAGTCTCAAGCCCGACACTTTGGGCGCACGTGTCCCGCCCTACGATTGCTACCTCTTTCTTGTGGGCGTGAACCGCGAGTTCCAGGGCGCGAGGGAAGACCGCGGAGACCTCTGGCAGCGTCTTTCGTACAAGCTGCTCGAGACACAAAACGCCGATGGCTCGTGGGGACGGCTCTACCCCCTGGCGTCTCTCATTCCGACCAGTCTCCGGGCGCGGCTGGACTGCAAGGACAGCGTCATGCGTCGGACGCCCATGGCGCCCGATCGGTCCAGGGCCCACACGCTGCTCGGCTGGACGGAAAAAGGCGAGCTGGGGTGGAAGTATTACTGTTACGGCCCGCGGAGCCCGCTGCGGAAGTCGGAGCGGGTATCGCGGGCCGGGCACTACACGTTTGACAAGGTCCTTCACGCCACCGCGTGCGCGGTGCTCTTTCTTGCCGACGGCGTCCGGCAGCCCATCGCGGGCGAATGCGTCTGGTCGGACAAGGCGGGCCCCTCGGGGCTTCTGACAGAGGCCGTTGCCCTGATACGGAAGAAGTGCGGCGTCTCCTTCGCCTTCACGCCGGTCGGCCGGGACTTGCCGCCGGAGGACGTGCTTGCCTTGCCCGTCCTGCTCATCCGGGGCGCCGGGGCGTTCGAGTTGGGGGCCAAGGCCAAGGAGTCGCTGCAGAACTACCTGAAAAACGGCGGCCTGGCGCTCGTGGCGGCGAAGACCGACCCGGCCGGCTCCAGATTCCTGAAGGAGGCGCGCTCGGCGCTGCAAGAGCTCGTCCAGGGCGGAGCGGTCCGGGACATCAGCGCCAATCAGGACCTGCTGGGTGAGATGGCCGGGAAGGTCACGTTGAATGCGGTGACCACATCCAAAGGCGCTCCGGCGGTGGTCTTCCTGCCGGTCACGGCGGGCCGGCGGCCTGCGGACGCCGCGCTGACCGCGTCGCAGGCGGCGGCGGTTGTGAGTGAGTTCCTGATGCGGCGAGTCCCCGCGAACGTCACGAAAGAATCATATCCCACGGCGCTGGAGGA
>CAZDHT010000120.1:9814-14660 GCA_964505325.1 uncultured Planctomycetota bacterium
GCAGAGCACCTTGCCGCCTTGGGTCGAGATGTAGAGCCGTCCCCCCGCCGCCGCCATGCCGTCGAAGACAGGCTGGGAGGCGAGCTTGCATTCGGCGAGCTTGCTGCCGTCCGCGGTCGAGACGGCCCACAGGGCGACGCCCTGCTTTGCAGTGAATGCGTCGAGCGGCTTCTGCGCGTCGCCGACGGGGCCTGCGATGAACAGCGTCTTGTCCGCGAGGAGCATTGCCCGGGCGAGGATCGGCGTCGGCTTGCTCCAAAGGTACTTGACCACAGGTCTGGGCGGGCGGGGCCTCGGCGGCCGTTTCTTCGGGCCCGGCTTGGCGGCCGGGTCCGGCGCCGGGACGGCCGGGGCCTGCCTGCTCACGGCGAACAGACGATACCGCGTCTTCCCCAGGCCGACGTGGCTGCCGTGGGTGGCGTACGCATTGCGCCCAAAACCGTAGATGGCCGACGGGTCGAACACAAGGAGCCGTCCGGCGGGCATCTGGCCGGCGGTCCGCGGCCAACTGCCCCAGCCGGACTGGAACCGCCCGCCATAGATCCAGTACGTCCGGTGCCACCACGAGCCGTCGAGGAAACCGGCCGAGCTGAACAGGTGCGGCTTGCCCTGCCGCTGGGTGATGCCCTCGAGGTCGAACTTCATCTGCCGCATGAAGACGAGCGTGCCGTCGCTGGAGAGGACGTCGGGCAGCGCCCCGCCCGTCATGTCCGTGCCGCGGATGATCCGCTGCGGCTCGAGGCCCGTCTTGGGGTCGCGGCTGTTGATCGGCGTCACGGACAGTTGCTTCCCCGTCTTGACGTCGACACGGTACAGGCGGATGCCGCCGTCGATGAATGACGACCTGCCCGCCGCGAAGTAGACAACGTCCTTCTGGACGAGCACGCTGCCGTGCACCGGCCAGACGGATTCCAGTTGGTCGTAAGCGACGACGCGGCGGTCCTCGGGCGCGGCGCGGAAGCGCCAGGCCAGCGCACCGTCGGCGGCGCGGAGGCAGTAGACGTATCCGTCGGCGCAGCCGAACAACGCCTGCCCGGCAGCAATGGTCGGCGGGCTGTCCACGCGGCCGCCGGCGGTGTAGCTCCACGCGCGCGTGCCGTCCTTGGCGTCGAGGGCGTGAACCGTGTGGCCGTCAATTTGCGCCACGAACACCTTGCCCCCGGCGATCGCCACGCTGCTGAGCTTGCCGCCGAGGCCGGTCTGCCACGCCGGCTTCACGTCGGCCGGCACGGCCGTCTTGGTGCTGCCGCTCCGCGCGGCATCGTGCCGGTACGTCGCCCACTCCGATTGCGGATTGCGGATTGCGGATTGCGGATTACGGATCGCGCCGTACGCCGGGCCTTTCTCCAGCCTCGCGTCGTCCGGCTGGGCGGCGACCGGCTTGCGCTCCGGCGCCAGCGCGTTGAAGCCGTTCAGCTTGCCCTGAATGTAGCAGGCGCACGAGTGCGACGGCGCATAGAGCAGTCCGTTGCACGGGACGACGCCGTACTGGCAGGCGCCGCGGACCCAGTGGTTTGGGATGCCATTGCCCGTGGCCAGTTCGATGAACTCGACCCCCGCCCGGCCGAGCACGAGATACCGGTCGGTTGCTTTGTTGCGGTAGCAGCGATGATGGCCCATACCGACGCTGAAGAACTTCTTGTCCGGGGGACGCCGCCTCCTGACTTCGCCCGTGGCGGGGTCGCGGCCTTCGGTGATCCCCGGCTCGTTCGCACGCACCATGTTCCCCGTCCACACCAGGCCGCCCGCCACCAGGACGTCGACCGGTGCGTTGTAGATCTCGCGGCACGGGCAGCTCCACAGCTTCTCGCCATCCTTCACCGAGTACGCAATCAACTCACCGGCCGGCGCGTCGCCGCCTTTGCTGGTCGCCGCCCAGCGGACCCGGCCCGGGTCCGCAGCATTGGCCTTGGCTGGATCGGGCTTGGCCCGGTCGGCGGACAACACCACGTCGCCGTACACGACCAGCGTGGGTGTGGACCAGCCGAGCCGGCCGATGCGAATGGGCCGGGCGGCCCGCCACTGCTCCTTGCCCGACTTCGCGTCGAGGCAGATGATCTCCTTGGGATTCTGGAAGAACACGCGCCCGCCCGCGACGGCGAGGGTCGTGGGCATCAGGTCCACGGTGTCGGCGCCGGTCTTCGTCCACAGCAGCTCCCCGGTCTTCGCACCGACCGCGGCGAGGCGCTTCGTCGGCTCGATCAGCGAGTAACTGCGCCACCGGTCCCGCCGCGCCGCGCCCAGCCTCCGGCCCTGGGCGGCGTCGCCGACGACCACGAACAGCAGGTCGCCCTGGCAGACGATCTCGCGCGCGTTCTCGGTCCCCTCGTACGTCTTGACCGTCCGGCCCGTCGTGGCGTCGAGGGCGACAACCGGCTTGCCGTAGCCGAGCGTGACGTAGACGCGGTCCTTCACGGCGACGAGCCTTCGCGCCAGGCCGGCCGGGCCGCTGCGGAAACCGCGCAGGTGCTGCTCCCACGGCCCCACCGGCCGCTTCCACAGGGGAACCCCGTTGAACGCGTCCCGCGCCACAAGCGACCACTTGGGCGGCAGGGCGACGGTCGCGATGGGCCCCTCATCCATGATGTAGAAGATGCGGCCGCCGGACGAGACGACGACGCTGATGCTGGCGAGATGGTCGTGGCTTCGCGCCCATTTCGGCGCGCCGACCCACTGGAGATGCTGCGGCGGCCCGACGACGGTGTCGCCGGCCACGGCGTTGTTGCTCGCGTCGTGCAGGTAATGAGTCCATTCGTCGATGTTGGCGGGCCGCGGCTTGACCGTCTTTGTCCACTGGCCGTCCTTCTTGACGTACGCCACGCCGTCGGGGCACAGGACGCGCATCACTTCGTCCATCGTGACGGTGCCCAGGTCCTCCGAGACGAGCAGGTTGACGAGGTTGTCGGTGTAGGGCAGGCTTTTGCCGCGCCACGGCTCGACGGAGACGTTGCCGTACAGGCGGAGCGAGCCGATGTGCATGCGTGCCTTTTCGACGTTGGCGGCGTTGGCGTCGAGACCGTGGACGAGATAACTGTCGTTCGCCCGCAGCGCGGCCGTCAGCCTGCCGTCGCCGCAGCCGACGTGAACGACGAGCCCGCCCTTGATCCCGGTCGCCGCCAGGATCGCCTGGGCCTCGGCCTGCGCGGCGGGCTCGCCGGCGTGTGTCGCGCCGCCACACGACAACACCGCAGCGACAACGCCCAGGCTGAAGATGGACAAACGGACCGTTCGCGCGGCTCTCGGCATGTTCCTACTCCACAATCACAGGAAACCTGGATTACATCACCCGACCGTTGAGCACGGATCACTGCTTGTTCCTGTTCGGCACGCGGACGAACTTCACCTCACTGGGGTCGACCCGCGACCGGAAATGCTGGTCCCAGAAGATCGCGGCATAACTGGGCGGGCAGATCTGCGGCGCCGCCAGGTGGTTGATCCGCCGGTCCTCGGTTGCGATCTTGACCGAGGGCGCCCACGTGCCGCCATAGAACCGGCGGTAGCGCACCTCGTAGACGGGCTTCTGCTCGTCACCGACCTTCTTCACGTAGAAGCAGTAGACGGCATCGCCGCTCGCCGTGATGATGGCGCTGGCGATCGTCTTCTCCTTGGCGAGCGTCTCGACGTGCCACTTGCCGTCGCGGCGGTCGGCGACGACGAGGTCGTTCAGCATCTCCGTGCCCAGGTTGTGGTACCCGCCGCCGCGGCAGAGGAAGAAGTGGTCGTCGCCGAGGACGGTCACCGTGAGGAGCCCACCGATCTTGGCGCCGGGCTGCGGCGCGCTCCACTTCGCGCCGTCGTGGTACGACCACTTGCTCCCGTCGCCGGTGAACACCGCCACCTGGTCCTTGTACGGCACGATCCACGGCCCGACCACCGGCGTCGACGGCCACAGCAGCACCTGCTTCGGCGGCGTGTACGGCTTGCCGAGATCCGCCAGCGTTGGCTCGTGGAACGGGCGCGGGGCCTCGGCGATGGACGCGTCCTTGCACGGCTTCCAGGTGAAGCCATCATCGTCCGAGTAGCGCGATACGCATCCGCCGAACCCGTCGCGCCACGCGGCCCAGATGCGGCCGTTCGCCAGCGCGATGGCCTGGCAGTTGGCCGGGCACTTGTAGCCGTCCTGGTGCAGAATGGCGAAGCGGTCATCGACCCAGGTCTCGCCGGTGAAGCAGAGGCGATGGATGCAGATGTCCTGCCCCTCTTGGTACGAGTCGCAGTTGGGCGTGCCGATGGCGTAGAGGTTGCCGTAGCGGTCGGCGAAGAAGTTCGAACGCAGGTGCCAGGGCAGGATGGTGAGATCCTTGTCCTTGGGCGGAAGGCCGCGCCAGGTCTTCCCGCCGTCGAAACTGGCCAGCGCGATGGTGCCGCCGCGTGGCCGGGGCTTGCGGCTCTTCGGGGGCGCGGTCGTGCCGCCGATGATGACGCATAGGCGCTGGTTGTCGTAGGCGACGACGCACCGCCGCGAGTTGGAGAAGTACGTGGCGCCGGACCGGCCGAAGTGCCCGGCCCCGTGGCCGAGCCGCCCGGCGAACGGCGCGGCCTCGTTGATCACCACGGGGCCCAGCGGCTCGACGGGTCCGAGTTTGCGCTTGAGCCCCTCGGGATCGCGCACGGTCGGCGGCTTCACGGCGACCGGCCGCGCGAACGGCGCCACCGCGTTCCTCATCTTGACGAGCGGCGTCTTCAAGTCCTTCTCGGCGCCCTCCTTGACCAGTCGGATGTTGTCGATGAAGAGGCCGGTGGGCGCTTTCTTGCTGGGCAGCCCGTTCAGACGGATATGGAAGCGGGTGACCTTCGACAACGTCAGTTCGGCGATGCGCGCCATCTCGGCGAGCGGGAAGTCCAC
>CAZDHT010000121.1:0-4041 GCA_964505325.1 uncultured Planctomycetota bacterium
TTATAGTCGCGCTGCAGCGGCGTGTCAATCCCGCCGGCGTGCGGCTTGCAAACCGGCCGCGCCGCAATATACTGCACTCGGCCGTTTCCTGAGGATGTCATGTCCGGCACGTTCGAAAAAGTCATCGTCGTGATGCCCGCCTACAACGCCGAGCGGACCCTCGAGAAGACGTTCCGCGACATCCCGGAGGGCTGCGTCGACGAGGTGCTGCTGACCGACGACTGCAGTTCCGACCGCACGGTCGAGATCGCCCGCTCGCTCGGGCTGACCGTCATCGAGCACGACCGGAACCGCGGCTACGGCGCGAACCAGAAGACCTGCTACGACGCGGCGCTGGAGCGCGGCGCCGACGCCGTCGTGATGATCCACCCCGACTACCAGTACGACAGCCGCGTGATCCCCCACGCATTGGGCTTCCTCGCATCGGACATCTGCGACGTGGTCGTCGGCTCGCGCATCCGCACCCGGCGCGAGGCGCTCCGGAGCGGAATGCCCGTCTGGAAGTACGTCGCCAACCGGTGCCTTACCATCATCGAGAACGTCGCGATGGGCCAGAACCTCGGCGACTTCCACTCCGGCTTCCGCACGTACACGCGCAAGGTCCTCGAGACGGTTCCCTATCACAACAACTCCGACGACTTCGTGTTCGACTCGGAGTTCCTCGCCCAGGCGGCGTACTTCGGCTTTCGCATCGGCGACGTGCCCATCCCCGCGCGATACAGCAGGGAATCCTCGTCCATCAACTTCACGCGCAGCCTGAAGTACGCCGCCCAGACCCTCGGCGTCGCCGCGAAATACGCGCTCCAGAAGGCGCACCTGGGCCGGTTCAGAATCTTCAGGCGGGCGGATCAAGCCACGGATGGACACGGATAGGCACGGATGCGCATGGGGGCAGGAGAGCGCGGGAGCATGGGGGCATGGGCGCATGGGGGCACGGGAGACTCACGGCCGGCTTTGGGGCGCCGCACAGGTTGAAAATGCGAAACAAAGCCATTTCGCCGTAACGTCCCAGGCACCAGCGTCTTACGTCAGGTTGTGAAAGAACGACTGTGCCGGGTGCAGATTTCCGACCTGTTGACTCTCGCCGCAGCGCTGCACCCGGTGCAGATTTCCGATCTACACCCGCTGGCCACCGAGCTGTTCCCGGCACAGATTTTGCCATACCTCGCGTGAACTCCTCGCAGCTTCCACGCGGCAATCGAGCGCTCTTCTGCGTTCGGCACAGATTTCAACCTCAGGCCAGCAGGCACGTCGCGCCACCCACCGTGCAGACCGCATCCGTCTTCCATTCCGCGTTCCGAATTCCGAATATGAGGCCCCCCACCCATAGCGCGATTTTCGGCGAAAATGAAAAACGCGCGCGCCGCCCCGCCAGAGCCGCTTTCACAACCCACCGCCGCGCAACCCCTTCCGACGCTTCCCGGACACCTACACAAAGCGTAGCACGCTTTTCTTTTTCTATCTTTTTCAGATTTCCGAGAATCCTGCCGGGCTCCGGCGACCCTCCCCGCGCCTGGGCCGCCGCCGTCCGCCCGAAGCATCCCAATGCGCTGCACACGCCGGACGACGACATCAAAGCAGACGTTGAATCTAGTGGGGTGAAGGATCACAGAGGAAAACGAGGCTGAGCGCGGCGGCAGGGGCTCAGAAGGTCCATTCCTCAGCTTCGATGAGGGCCACCGTTCCCATCCATGGGATCCCGAGAGCAGAACAGACATTGGGGATCTTCGGTCGTTTGGGGGTCCCCTCGTGCCTCTCGCCGGTGACGACTGTTGTGCCCGTTACTTGGGCCGTGGCTATAACGAACGGATCAGCGAAGGACTTGCCAGTCCTTGAGTCGACGAGCTTCGGGAACTCAGCGAGGACGAGTTGAGTTGCGGACTGGATGTCGTCATTGAGCGGGATGAACATCTGCTCTCGCTCTTTGGCCCACCCGAAGAGCGAATCCTCCTTGCGCTCGATCTCGCGGAGCACTTCTTCAGATGAGATCAATCGTCCTTGCTGAACCAACTCGTCAAGTCGCTCCCAGAGACTCGGGAACAGCCTCTGAGGGTACCATCGGGTCCAAGCATCCATTATGGAACTTGTGTCGATGCAGTACGTCACATATCACTCCCCGTGAGCAAGTTGGGGCCCAGCATGCGGCCCTCGATCGTGGGCAGGTGCTTGAGTCGAGCCCCAATGTACTCCGCCAAGTCGCTCGACGTGATGGCCTCACGGTGATATGCGTTCAAGACGATGCGAAGGAACGGCTGGCCCACGGCACGGATGACACGTTGCGGGACTGTGAGAAACCCATCTCTGCCCCGTTGCCTCTCCTTGCCTAACTTCACCAGTTCGTCCTGCCTCGCACGATAGAACGCGCGATTGGTCTTGCTAATCGTCAAGAGCCGCCTAAGGATGACCTGGCTGCTCACGCCGTAGAGCTTGGCAAGCGCCGCCAACTGGTCGTTGCTCCACTCTGTCCTGGAACTCGCCTCCTCTACGCCTGCCTGGAGGCCAATGTCATCGGGCGGCACGAGTGTGGCGCCGGCCACGCTGTTGCAGAAGACCTCTACGGCTTGATCGGCATCCCGAACGCCCTCCCGCTCACGGAAGTCGCACGTCCCCCCGTGGCCCAGCAGCAGATGCGCGAACTCGTGGAACAATGAGAACACGCGGCCGTTTGGCGAGTCACCACCATTGATGCTAATCACAGGGAACGGCCTGTCAGCAATGGAGAAGGCGCGGACCTCGCCCACATCAACGTGGCTGAAATGGAAGACCAAGACCCCGGCGCGTTCGATGGCCTCCTTCCAGCAATTCAGAGGATCATACGTGCCTCGCCACGATTTCTGGACCTCGAGAGACACGCCAAGCAACTGCCGTATCCTCTCGGCGGCCCCGTTGACGCGCGCCGGAAGCGAAACGGAACCAACGAAGTCAGGCGTCGCGGCGTCTACGTCCTCCGCAAGTTCGCACGCGAGAGAACGATGATACTGCGCGGTCCGGATTGCTGTTACAAGCTCTGGAGACAGTGGCCGAATGGCCTCGCCCCGCAGGCGCCGGTAGTCGTGTGGCACGTGGAAATCCTTCGGCGGTTCGGGCAAGTAGAACGCTGCCAGGGGGCGCTTGTAGACGCTCGCGGCGCTCCGGAGTTGATTGATTGTGAGGAGCGCCTCCCCCGACTCACACGCCGCAAGACGTTCTGGCTTCACGCCGATCTTCTTCGCGGCGTCCTCGATGTGGAGGTTCATCGCCTCTCGAGCCCAACGCAGCAACTGGCCTCTGACTTGCGCACGCTGCCGAGGCATCAAGCGTTACCCCAACGCTGCCCTCTGCCCATGGAACTCCTCTGGAAAGATTATACACGAGTGCGGTCAGAGACCGCAAGTTTGAGACGCTGAACTGTTGACGTCTATCCCCCCATCAGAGCCGCAACGGTCGCGCCGCCACGACAGCGGTTGACGCAGATTCGAGCACCCCCTTTCCCGCTCTTCCCCTCTCCCCCTTTTCCTTTGTCTCTGCGTTGACAGGCGGGACACGCTGGCCTAGAATCCCCGCAACGACCGGCCCAACGAAGGAGAGGACCATGCCGAAGGTGACGTTGATGGGTGCGGGCAGCGGGTTCACGCCGCGATTGTTCTGTGACATCATGCAAATCCCCGGAGTGGACGGCGGGACGATCGGCCTGGTCGACACCGATGCCAAGCGCCTCAAGCTGAGCGCCGGCGTGCTCCGCATCATCGCGCGGAAGCTCGGGGTCGAGAAGGCCTGGAAGATCGAGGCGACGACGAACCGCAAGAAGGTCCTGCCCGGCACCGATTACCTCATCAACTGCATCGAGGTCTCGGGCACCAAGACCGTGCGCTACGATTACCGCATCGCGAAGAAGTACGGCGTCGATCAGTGCATCGGCGACACGACCGGGCCCGGCGGGATCATGAAAGCGTTCCGCACCATCCCGCCGTGGCTGGGGATCGTCCGCGACGCCGAGGAGCTGTGCCCGAACGCGCTGATCCTGAACTACACGAACCCGATGTCGATGATGAGCTTCGCCAC
>CAZDHT010000121.1:4141-7714 GCA_964505325.1 uncultured Planctomycetota bacterium
GTCCGCTTCGACCTGATGCGCCACTTCGGATACTTCAACACCGAGTCGAGCGGGCACATGTCCGAGTACGTGCCGTACTATCGCAAGCGCGAGGAGCTGATCGATAAGTATTGCAGCGGCCGTTACCTCGGCGGGCGGGGGTTCTACGCGCGCGAATGGCCCAAGTGGCGCCGCGCCACCGACCGGAACCGCGCCAAGATCATCGCCGGCAAGGAAGACATCAGCGTCCACCGCAGCCACGAGTTCGCCTGCCGCATCATCGAGGCGCACCTGAAGAACCGGCCGGACGTCATCCACGGAAGCGTCGAGAACCGCTGCCTGATCGACAACCTGCCGGCCGAGGGCGTGGTCGAGGTCGAGGTGATGGTCGACAAGATGGGCTACCATCCGTGCAAGTTCGGTCCGCTCCCGCCGCAGGTCGCCGCGCTGTGCGACTCGAATATGCGCTCCTTCGAGTGCGGAGTGAAGTCGATCCTGACCGAGGACGCCGACTTGGCGCTGGCTGCGTTCCTGCTCGACCCGCTGACCGCCGCGGTCTGCTGCCCGGCCGAGATCAAGAAGATGTTCCTCGAACTGCTCCGCGCCGAGAAGGACTTCATGCCGAAGTACCTCACCAGGAAGACGTGACAGATGCCGAACGGCCGACAGGGGCACGCTGGGGGTACGCTCGTGGTGCGCTTGCCCGGTCTCGCGGGCAGGTGTACAATGGCGAGGGAATGGGACCACGCAAGTGACGATGTATCTTTCCGCCTGCGGAGGAATTGAGATGTGGAAGCACTGGATCCTGGCGCCCGTGATGCTGGTTGCGGTCGGCTGTTCCGGCGAAGCCGGGGAAGGAGCCGCGCCGGCCGCGGCAGAGCGCATCCGGTACGGAAAGCCGACCCGGCTTGCCCATTTGGCGAACAGGCGCGTCAACGAGAGCAGTGGAATGACGGTCAGCCGCCGCAACGAGGGCGTCTTTTGGACGCACAACGATTCCGGCGGCAGCCCCTACCTCTACGCCTTCAACAAGAAAGGGGAGGACCTGGGCACGTTCAAGATCGAGGGGGCCAGGGCGCGCGACTACGAAGACATCGCCTCGTTCACCCTCGACGGCAAGCACTACCTCCTCGTCGGCGACACGGGCGACAACAGCAGACGGCGCAGCGGGTATGCCTTGTACCTCGTGGAGGAGCCCCTCGTCGAGCCGGGCAAGAAACCCGAGCCGGGCAAGGCCAAACTCGTCCAGACCATCCTCTTCACGTTCAAGGGCGGTCCGCGGGACGGCGAGGGCCTCGCCGTCGACGCCACCAGCAAGACGATCTTTATTGCGACTCGGACGTACCGCCCGAAGTGCGAGATATTTGCGCTGCCGCTGCCGAAGCAGGGGAACGACGCAACGCTCCAGGCGACGTGGATCGCCACGGCGAAGATCAGGATCGGCAACGCGATGGACGTCTCGCCGGACGGGCGGCGGGCGGTCATCGGGACGTACACCGACGCGTACGAGTTCGTCCGGCGGGCCGACGAGAAATGGGAAGCGGCGTTCGCGCGCAGGCCGCGCGTGCTGGAGATGCCGAAGCGGCGAAAAGGGGAATCCATCGCATACGGTACTGACGGAAAGACGCTGTACCTGACGAGCGAGGGGACGCCGTGCCCTCTCTGGATGGTCCCGGCGGTGGAGCCGAAGTAGCGCGAACCCGTTCGGGACAGCAGAGAGGACCTGCACCTCGTGAAATACCACGCGGTTATCTTCGATCTCTTCGGCACGCTGGTCGACATCTACTCCACCCGCGAGTACGAGCAGGTGCTGTCGGAGATGGCGGCGGCGCTTTGCGCGGATTGCGAGGGTTTCGCGCGCGCGTGGTTCGGGACCCTGACCCCGCGGGTCACCGGGGCTCTTCCGACCGTGGAGGCGACCGTCAAGTATATCTGCCAGACTCTGGGGGTGCCTTCGGACGCAGTCCAGACGGCGGAAGCCGCGGGAATACGGCTGGCCTTCACGCGGCGCGCGCTGGCTCCGCGTCGTGATGCCGTCGCCACGTTGGCCGCTCTGAAGGCGACCGGCCGCAAGACCGGACTCATCAGCGATTGTTCGGCGGAGGTCCCGCTCCTGTGGCCGCAGACGCCGTTCGCTCCGCTGGTGGATGTGCCGGTGTTCTCGTGTGTTGCGGGATTCCGAAAGCCCGACCCGCGGATCTACCGGCTCGCGTGCGACGGGTTGGGTGTGGCTCCGCAGAGCTGCCTCTATGTCGGCGACGGCAACAGCGGCGAGCTGGCGGGCGCCACGAAGGCCGGGATGTCCGCCGTGCTGATTCGCGCCCCCTACGAAGACCCCGACGATTCGTACCGGCCCGAAGAGGAAACCTGGGACGGCCCGGCCATCTCGGCGTTGGAAGATGTCCTGACCCTCGTGGAGTGAGCCCGTGCCCCAGCGCATCCGGAGGGCGTAGAAATGCTCCCTATCCCGGCGAAGACTGTGTACGTCGACTCCCAGGTCTATGCGCACGACAACTGCCGCGAACGTCTGGAGCGAATGCTGCCGCACATCCAGTGCCGCAACATCCGCGACTACGACGACGAGGCGCGCAAGGCATACGAGCAGGTTACGCACCGCCGTCACGGGAAGGACGACTTCGGCGACGATGCGATCCTGGTTTTCACCACCTTCGTGCCGGGCCGGATGCACTGGTACCATCACCTGCGCGACGCTTCGGATCGCAACGAGAGCCACGACGGGGTGTGCCAGACGGCGGTGGAGTTGAACCTTGTGGCCGGATGCGTCTTCCGGTGCGCCTACTGCGGCTTCGGCCGGGCCATCCATTTCTCGCTGGACGTGGAAGGCTACGTCGAGAAGCTCGACGCGCTGTTCGCCCGGTACCCTCGGCAGACGCTGTACAAGTACAGCAACATGACCGATCTTCCACCCTTCGAGCCGGAGCTGGACGCCGTGCCGCCGATGGTCCGACGCTTTGCCCGCGAGGCCGACCGATACCTGATGCTCTTCACCAAGAGCGACAACGTGGAGTTCCTGCTCGACCTGGATCACGGCGGGCACACCATCGTCAGTTGGTCTCTCAGTTGCGGCACGGCCAGCCGTCTCATCGACAAGCGCACGCCGACCCTGGCCGAGCGGATCGACGCGATGCGGAGGACCCACGCCGCCGGCTACCGCGTCCGCGCGCGCCTCAGCCCGATCGTGCCGGTGCGGAACTGGCGGCAGGAATACGAGGAGTTGTTCGAAAGGCTCTTCGCCGAGGTCGAGCCCGACATCGTCACGCTGGAACTCCTGGGCTGGTTCGACTTCGAGGACCTTCCGCGGCTGATGGATCCGGGCCTGCTCGACCCCGAGGTCTTCCAGGCGGCCGAAGCGGCGGCCGACGAGCTTCGCGGGGTCAGGTGGGCCCCCTTCACGCAGCAGACGCACGGCGAGGTCTATCGCTTCTGTATCGAGACCGTCAAGCGGCTGTCGCCCCACACCCCCGTCGCCGTCTGTCACGGCACCCCGGCCACGTGGGATGCGTTGGGCGGGCTGATGGGGATGACGCCGGACAATTACGTCTGCAACTGCGGCCCCACGTCGGCTCCCGGCAA
>CAZDHT010000121.1:7814-14630 GCA_964505325.1 uncultured Planctomycetota bacterium
GGGCGGGCGCAAGGATGCGGCGGCGTTCTGGTCAGCCGTCAACGAAGGAGATACGACATGAGCCTCGATGACGTGAAGGTCTCGCGCGCGATCATAGAACGGTTCACAGCCAAGCTTCTGGACGGGCTCGAGGCCGACGTTGCCATCGTGGGCGGCGGGCCGGCAGGACTCACCGCGGCCTACTGCCTTGCGAAGGCGGACAAGAAGACCGTCCTGTTCGAGAGGAAGCTCTCCATCGGCGGCGGGATGTGGGGCGGCGGGATCATGTTCAACGAGATCGTCGTACAGGCCGAGGGCAAGGCGATTCTCGACGAGTTCGGCGTCAAGACCGTGCCCCACGAGGACGGCTACTTCTGTGCCGGCGCGGTGGAAGCGGTCTCCACGCTCTGCTCGGCCGCGTGCAAGGCGGGGGCGACGCTCTTCAACTGCATAAGCGCCGAGGACGTGATGCTGACGGAGGGCCGGGTCACCGGGCTGGTCATCAACTGGAGCGCGGTGGAGGTGGCACACCTGCACGTAGACCCTATCACGATACGGTCGAAGTACGTTGTTGATGCCACCGGCCACGCGGCGGAGATTGCGCACGTGCTTCAGGACAAGGCCGGCGTCCAGCTCAACACGCCCACCGGGAAGATCGTTGGCGAGAGACCGATGTGGGCGGAGGTCGGCGAGCGGATGATCGTCGAGAACACGCGCGAGTTCTTCCCCGGGGTATTCTGCTCCGGGATGTCCTGCAACGCCATCTACGGTGCCCCGCGTATGGGCCCCATCTTCGGCGGCATGCTGATGAGCGGCAAGAAGGCCGCCGAGATGATCCTGGAGAAGCTCTGAGTGGCGTCGATGCGGTCCGAACGGCTCTCACTCGACTGCTTGACCGGCACCGATCCGGGCACGATGCTCTGCGAAGAACTGCTGCCCGGAGAAATCGAGGGCGTGCGGACGGAACTGGTCTCGATCAAAGGCCCCCACCGCACGCGGGAGCCGGCCGACGCAGACGCCTGCACCGTTCTCATCGGCCTTGCGGGCGGCGGGACAGTTGCCGCCGGCGGGGCTGTGTTCGACCTCGTCGCCGAGTCCATAGCCCGGCTGCCTTATGCGGAGGAGTACGAGATCGACGTGGCCGAGGGCGAAGAGATCCGCCTGCTGCGGATCGTCAAGGCTCTCGACGCAACGGACAAGGCCGTCGTCGCCGACCGGCCGGATTGCGCGGCGCCCGACGGCAAACGTTTCGCCGACTGCCCCACGTACCTCGAGGGCATCAAGAGCGCCAAGACAATCAACCGGACGCTGCTGCGGGAAGGGATCATCCCGCGCTTCTGCCTGGGCTCGGTCGAGACCACCGGCCCGGACGCCGTGGCCAGCCACGAGCACCCGATGCTCGAGCAACTCTTCCTCGGCCTGCGCGACTGCCGCTGCACCGTCTTCGCCGACGACGCCAGCGCGCTGCTCACCGGCAACACGCTCCTGCACGTCCCGCTGGGCAGCAACCACTCCGTGACCGTCGCCGAGGGCGATACGCTCTACTACCTTTGGTTCGACTTCTTCGAGACGCAGGAAGGCTTGTCCTGGATCCGCGATCAGCACGTCGTGGATGAGGCGTAGTGCGCGGGGAGGGGGGCCTTTCTGAAGACGGAGTTCTCTTCCCCGGTGTGACTACTGCAGCACTTCCGCGATGGTAACGGTGCGGCCGCCTTCCGCGGCGGATCTGATGGCGGCCTCGCACGCGGCGACGGCGAGGAGCCCGACCTCGCCGGGGCACTCGAACGGCTCGATCCCCTGCATGGCGCGGCCGAACGCCTCGAGCGACTCGAGCACTCCGTTGCTGCCGGTGACCTCCGGCTTCTCGAGCTCGCTCGCCCCCTCACGCTTGACGACCAGCCCACTCTCGCGCTCCGAGACGGCGAGCGCCTTCGTCCCGTACACCGCGAGCCGCTGGTACCCCGGCACGACATAGTGGGCGTGGAATGTGCAGACCACGTCGCCGAACTGCGCCGTCGTCACCGTGCAGTCCACGTTGTCGGAGAGCTTGAGTACGTTGCGGTGATGCGACTGGACCCAGACCGGATCGCCGAAGAACGACTGCGCCGTGTCCATGTAGTGCACGCCGAGCTGGGTGAGGGGTGCGGCGGGGCACTTCTCCGGATCGCGCTTCCACCGGTCGGGCGCGAAGTGCTTGCTCGATTCGTGGGACGTGTAGGACTCGAAGGAGAGGACGTCGCCGAACTCGCCCGTTTCGAGCATCGCCCGGATATGCTTGATGACCGGGCTGAACCGGTGCGGATGCTTGACGGCGAGGAGGAGGCCCTTCTCCTTGAAGGCGGCGACCATCCGCTTCCCCTCGGCGACGGTGTTGGTCATCGGCTTCTCGATCAGGATCGCCTTCCCCGCGTCGCACGCCTGGAGCGCATACTCGAGGTGCACGAAGTTCGGGTTGATGATCAGCACCGCGTCGATGGGCTCGGCGAGCAGCGCTTCGTAGCTTTCACATACCTTGCTGGGGAGCTCCCTCTGCGAGCGTTCGATGCTTTCCCGGTCGCGGCTCCAGATCGCGGCCAGCTCGAGGGCCTCGCTCTCTTTGAGCGCGTTGCGCACGATGTTGCCCCAGCCGCGCAGCCCGATCATCCCGACCTTCACCTTGTCTGCCACGATTCACTCCTTGACCGGAGACGGAAGTCACGTCCAGATTGGCCCGTCATTCTACGGGCGGCGACCAGCGAATCAAGAACTCACCACGGATGAGGGCGGATGGGAATCCGCGGTGAATCCTACTTGCCGCGGAACGGGTGCTTCTTCCCGTCCCACGTGTGCTTCGCCTTATTCGCCTTCCAGAACGCGGCCCACGCGCCCTTGATGTCGGCGTCGGGCGGGAGCTGGTGGATCGAGCGCTTGACCATCTTCCCATCCGCAGCCGGAACGAGCCGGTACTCGCTCGCCGTGGTGACCGAGCCGTCGAACGCGCGGCTCAGCGCGAACAGCGCCAGCGCCTTCGCCTTGGGCGATTCGAGCATGCCGATGAGCGGCCCGATGGCCGCCGGGTCGCCCGTGTCGGCCAGGCACGCCGCGGCCGGCCCGCGAGACCGACGGTCGGGCCGAGGACACTGGTCAACCCGCGCACGGTCTGAATCTCTCGCACGAAGCTATCGGAGCACGCCTTGTGAATCGCGTCTGCGTCCGCCGTCGGATAGACCCACAGAACGAACTGCTTTGCCCGGTCGCGTAGATCGTCCTGGATTTCTCGCGGCACTGTCACGTTCAGCGTACGCACCCGCGCCTGCCCGCAGGCCGGCCCCGCACTCGCCAGCACGAGCGCACAGACTGCGCAAACAACCGCGATCACCACACCACGCGTCCAGCCGTCTTTGGCAACACTCATTTGTCTTTTGCTCCATACCGAGCCGGATAAGGCCTCAGGCTCTCGGCAGCGGCCTGCCCCGCCGCGCGCGGGTCGTCACTTCGGCTTGGCGTCGCCTCCGGCGTTGTAGGCGGTCAGCACGCCCACCCCCCTTCCGTAGCGTCCGGCCTTCGACTTGTCGAGGCTGGGCACCAGGATCAGCGGGCCGGCAACCCTGGGCGCGGCCATCCCGGTCACACCCAGCGCCCGTTCGGCGAGCGGCCGCCCGTCCGTGACGCGGATGGTGCAGACCGTGCCGGCGTTGGTCACAACGAGCACTTGCGTGCCGCGCCACGCCGCCGCTTTCGTGGGGAAGCCATCGACGTTCGTCCGCCACAGGATGCGGCCGTCCTTGCGGTCGAGGCCGTAAACGTGGTTGTCGCCGTAACCGCCGAGCACGACGAGCGGGCCTCGGGTGAGGCCCCGCACCACGGACGTCCCGCCTTTGCGGCCGGTGTCGGTGCGCCATTTCAGCGTCCCGTCCTTGCCGGACAGTGCAACGACTTTGCCCTTTCCGGCGATGAGGATGCGGCCGCCGGTGACAAACGGCGGGCCGCCGGGCAAGCTGTCTTTGTCCTTGAGCCACAGCGTGCGCCGCGTCTTCGGGTCGAACGCGCAGGCCTTGGCGGAGCTGGTGAAGAAGAGCGTGCGGCCCGACAGTGCGGCGTGTGCCCCGTCGACCGGGTTCTTCACCCGCCAAGCTTCTTTGCCGTCGCTGCAGTTCAGCGCGTAGATGTTGCCGTCGCCGGAGCGGAACAGCGCGGCATCGTCGAAGAGACCGAGGAACCTGACGCCGTGACTCGGTCGCCCTCGCATGCCGCCGCCATAGTCGACCACCGGGCGGGGCGCCTGGTGCGACCAGAGCAGATGCCCGTCGCGCAGGCGGACGGCGTGCATGTCGTTGTCGTCGCCGGCGACGTACGCCACGTCGCCGACAACGTGTGCGCCACAGAAGGCGTGGGGCACCTTCGTCTGCCATAGCACGTTGCCGGTTGCGGCGTGCAGCGCGACGAGTTCGTCGTGGCCGGCGCCCAGGATGACTTTGTTGCCGGAGAGAGCGGGCGTACGAAGATACGTCCACGTGCCTTCGTACGACCAGTCGACGGGCCACGGCTTCAACTTCGGCGGCGGCGGCCCTGCGACCGATGAGAGAACGTACCGTCCGCCCTCCTTGGCCACGTTCGCGGTCAGGCGGTCGGCGAACACCGTCAGGAAGGTGTCGCGGTCGGCCTTCCGCAGGCGAATGGTGAGATTGCTCACGCGGTCGCGCAGGCCGGGCTTCGCGACCATCTCGACTTGCAGGTAGTGGGCGACCTTGGCAATGCAGTACTTGGTGGAGACGTTCGCGGCCTGCAACTCGAAGTGGTCGCCGTACATGTTGAGGTGGAAACGCGGCACGTCCGTGAGCACGGTCTTCGTCAACGCCGCTCGCCTGGCCGCGCTGGCGTCGGGCTTGAGCAGGATGGATGCCACGCAGGCGACGGCGACCTTCTCGGCCATGCGGATCTCTACCCGCAGCACGCCATACAGCGCGCGGGCGCGCTCGGCTTCGGGCAGGTCGGTCGTGGCGATGCGCTCCAGGAACCGCCGCATCTGCACGCCGCCACTGCCGTAGTAGCCATGGCCCCCGTGCTGAAACCACAGGCCGTTGCGGGCGAGGCTTCCGGCACGCCGGTGCAGCTCTTTGGCAACTTGTTCGCGCTCTTTCTCGAGACGGTCGGCCCGCACCTCACGGTCGGTCAGGACCACGTCGTTCACGGTGAAGACGCGCCGCCACTTGCCGTCCCTGCGCACGACCGCGGCGTGAAGACGATAGGGGCGCGCGATCAGCCCGGTCGAGCTGATCACCAGGCCACCGTCGACCTGGAGCACGTCGGGCTTGATCGTGACAACCTTCACAGGCGCGATCGGCAGGCGCCACCTGTGCGTGGCGAACGTGGCCGCTCGCTTGCGGACGGTCTCGTCCGGGTCGAAGGCCATCTGGACGACGGCCTCGACGCCGGCGTCGCCGAACTCGGAGAGACAGGACAGCGCGGAGCTTGATACGTCGCGTTCCGGGTCCAGTGCCACGCGTGCGATGTGCGGCACGGCCGCCGCTGCTTTGGTCTTTCCCAGTGCGTAGATGACGCGGCGCCGAAGGTTCGGGTCCGTGATGTCGAGGTGTGCGGCGAGCGGCTCGACGGCCCTGTCGCCCATCGCACCCAGCGCCGTGCCCGCCTTGCTGTAGGTGCGGTTCTCCGGGTCGAGCAGTTGGTCGATCAGTTCATCAACGGCCGGCTCCGCCGAAAGGGCAGCGCCACACGTGATGAGCCATAGCACTATCGCGCACAGAATTCTATGCATGTCTCTCCCTCCATTCCCGGTCATTTCTTCGACCGCTTCCACAGCGACCAGAGCAGGATGTGGCCGTTGCGGAGGGCTTTGCCGGTCTCCTTGGTGTAGGCGCCGGACCGGCGGGTCCATAACACAAGCCTTCTCTTGTCCTTAGGGGCCCCGGTGTCGAGCCAGTCGGCCGCATCGCCCAAGTACTTCGGATCGCCGCTCTTGCCGTCGCCGGCGCGGTATGACTGTGTCATCACGTACACGTTGCCCCGGGTGTCGGTCGCGAGCGACCGCGGCGCGCCGATGACATACGGATCGGCGCCGACAACACGCCCGAACGCGACCTGCATGCCCAGTCGCACGCGCACCTTGTATGTGCCGCTCACCGCGGGCCGGCCGAGGTCGTCGCGGCAGTCCCACACGAGCGACTGCGCGAGCGAACCGGACCTGAGCGGCGGGGCCGCCTGCTTCCTGCCCACCATACCCGCGGCCAGATGGCGCGCCACCCGGCCCTCCGCGTCCAGCACGGAGACCTCCACGTCCGTCGGCCCCGACACGGCAAACGTGATCCTCACGTTCGCCCCGTCTGCCGCGACCGAGGGCGCCTCCGTAAGCCGAATGTCTCCGCCCGAAGCGCCCAGCGCCGCGAAGGTAACGAGCGCCGCACACGACGTGATGCGAAACTGATTCATCGTTCCCCTCCGTCAGTAGAACATGTGCTCCCGGTACACTTCCAAGGCGAACTTGAAGTCCTCGTAGTCGACGTTGGTCGAGATCGAGTGGTCCGACGCATAGACGAACCGCGCGCCGCGCTCTTTCATCCCCTCGATCAGCGCCGCGACCTCGCGGCGGATGAGGTCGCGGTCGCCCGACTCCAGGATGCGGGCGTCGAGCCCGCCCACAAGCGCAAGCCTGTCGCCATACGTCTCCGCGATCTCCAGC
This sequence comes from uncultured Planctomycetota bacterium, assembly GCA_964505325.1. GTDB lineage: Bacteria > Planctomycetota > PUPC01 > PUPC01 > PUPC01 > CAZDHT01. The sequence continues at coordinate 14,470 of CAZDHT010000121.1, forward strand.
GGGCGGTTCCCGGCCTTCACCTCCATCGGATTCAGCGCGTCAAACCCCGCCTCGACGATGAGGTCGATGGCCGGCTCGGTATAACCGCACGTGTGAAAGACCACCGGCAGGTCGTACGAATGGAAGAACTCGACCAGTTCGGCGTAGTACGGGAAGATCAG
>CAZDHT010000122.1:0-14566 GCA_964505325.1 uncultured Planctomycetota bacterium
AAGGACGTGAGCGTCATGTTCGACCGGCTGATCGAGATCGCCAAGACGGTCAAGCATCCGGGGCTTCGCAAGCTGCTCGCCTCGTTCCTCAAGGCCCCGGACGTCTCGGAGAAGTTCCGGCGCGCCCCCGCCGCCGTGCGATATCACCACGCCTTCCTGGGCGGCCTGCTCGAGCACACCCTCGGCGTGACCGAAATGGCGCTCGTGGTCGCGGACCGCTACCCTGACCTCGACCGCGACATGCTGATGACGGGAGCCATCCTCCACGACATCGGAAAAATCCAGGAGTTCTCGTACGAGCGGAGCTTCAGCTACACCGACAGCGGCGAGCTGCTCGGACATCTCTACATCGGCGCCCGGATGGTCGAGAAGCGCGGCGCCGACATCGCCGAGCTATCCGCCCAGACGGCTGAGGCGCTAGTGCACCTCATCCTCAGCCACCATGGCGCATACGAGTATCAATCTCCGAAGCTCCCGATGACCGCCGAGGCCCTCGCCGTCCACCACCTCGACAACCTCGACGCCAAGATCAACGCCTTCCGTGGCGCCATGCTGCGGGACCGCGACCCGGAGAGCCGATGGACCGAGTGGAACCGGATGTTCGAACGCAAGCTGTTCAAGGGACACGAGCCCGAGTGACCGGCCCGCAGCACCCCGCCGACACCATCGTCGCCACGTCGTCACCCGCCGGGCGCTCGCCGCGCGCCATCATACGCCTCAGCGGGCCCGAAGCCGTGGGGATCGCATCCGCGGTGTTCACTTCGGACCGGCCGCTTGGCCTACTGCCCTCGTACAGCTCGGCCGCCGGGTTCGTCGTGCTCCCCCGCCAACACATCCGCTGTCCTGCGACGGCCTACGTGATGCCGGCCCCGCGCTCGTACACGCGTGAAGACGTGGTCGAGCTTCACACGTTCGGCGCCCCGCCGCTGCTGGGCGCCATCGCGGATGCGCTGATGGCCGAGGGGGCACGGCCGGCGGAGCCGGGCGAGTTCACCCGGCGGGCGTTTCTCAATGGCCGCATCGACCTGACCCAGGCGGAGGCGGTGCAGGCCGTCATCCGGGCGCGCTCCGAGACGGAGCTTCGTGTTGCGCAACTCCAGTTGGGCGGGTCGTTCACGCAGGCGATCGAGGTGCTGCGCCGGGACATTGTCCATCTGCTCGCCGAGGTCGAGGCGTCGATTGACTTCGTCGACCAGGACATCGAGCTTGTCGAGCCGGCGGCAGTGGCGGCGCGCGTGGAGCAAATCCGGTCCGAGATCGGGTCGCTGGCCGGCGCCGAGCCGGCCGTCCCTCCGAAGGAGGGGGTGGTTACCGCCATCTTCGGCCCGCCCAACGCGGGGAAGTCCTCGCTGCTGAACGCGCTGATCGGCGCCGAGCGGGCCATCGTGACGCGCGTGCCCGGCACCACGCGGGACACAATTGAGCATGTCGTCGAGATGGACGGCATTGCGTTCCGCCTGGTCGATACCGCCGGCGTGCGCCGGGCCGCCCACGTGGTCGAGGAGCAGGCGATCAGCCGTGCGGACGCCGCGGCGAAGTCAGCCGACCTCGCGCTGCTCGTCGTCGACGGCGCCCGGCCGCTCGGCGACGATACCAGGAAGCTGTGGGAACGGCTGACCTCCCGCCGCAGCGCCGCCGTGGTGACCGTCATCAACAAGTCGGATTTGCCGGCGAGGCTTTCCGCCAGCGACGAGGGCCAGTTGGCGCAGCGCTGTCCGATCGTCCGGGTCTCCGCGCTCCTGGGCGACGGACTGGATGACCTGCGGGCTGCCATGCTGAGCGCCGTGCGGTCGGATGCCATCGACCGCTCGACGCACCCCTTCTGGCCGGGCGCGCGGCACCGGGCCGCGCTGCGGAGCGCCTCTGACGCGCTCGGCCGCGCAGGCGACGCGCTGGCCGGCCGTCTCGGCCTCGAGTTCGCCGCCGCCGACCTGCACGACGCGCTCACCGCGCTCGGTGACGTCGTTGGCGCCACCACCGCCGCCGACATCCTCGACACCATCTTCTCCCGCTTCTGCATCGGCAAATAGCGCGGAAGGATTGGGCAATCGCTCAAGCCAGCACTCAAGCGGCTTCGCTTGACGCATTCGTCAGGGCACATAGAATGGACTGGAGCACTTGGCCGGCAAGAAAGGACGGACGGGAAGAGGGAAATGTCGAACACCGAAGGAGCCGGAGAGCACAAGTGGTGTCCGGCGTGCGGGAAGATGCTCGAACCGGGCACGGTGATCTGCACACGCTGCGGCCGCAATCTCAGGACAGGGCGCAGCGCCCGGACTCTCGTCACCCCGAAGCGGGCCGCCGGCCGGGTCGGGCCGGGGCTGGTTTTGAGCGCCGCAGCGGCGTCGGCCGGCGGGGCTGGCTGGGGCTTGCTGACTGCCGGCGTCGGCGTGCCGTTGGGCTACGTCGCAATCGCAGTCGGGCTGCTGTCGGGCGGCGCCTTCCTGCTGTTGGCGCGGAGGCGAAGCGCCGAGCTGGCGTTCGTCGTCGCGGGCATCGCACTGGTCGGGTTGATCATCGGGAAGGTGGCAGCGATCTCGGGGGACGTGCCGCGCCTCGCGGCGGCGCGGGCCAAAGATGATCGACTGGTCCGGGAAGGGATGGTAGAGGACATGCGAGCGAAGAATGAGATCGAGCCTGAAGTGGCCGAGATCATGCTGGACGAAGAGGCCACTGTCCCCCCGGGGGAGATGAAGAAGAGGTACGAGCGGGCGGACGCCCGGATCAAGAAGCGCATGGCGGGCCTGACCTGGGAGCAGAGGCAGCGGCTGGCCCGTGCATCGGCCGAGCAGTTTATCGATCAGCTCGGTCTCGCGGAGCGGGTTCGGCGCCGGTTCTCGCCGTGGGACGCGCTGTGGTTTCTGCTGGCGCTCGTTGCGGCCGGTAGACTCGCCTATGGCCGCGGCCCGGGCCACTAGAAGCCGTCTCCTCTCGCCCCTCTCTCTTTTGCGGTTCACAGCCGACGCGACTACGCCGGCGGCTTGCATGCTCGGCAAGGGCTGTAGCCCTTTTTTCTTGCTTCGGTGATGGTAAGCTCTGTCACATTCTCGCTGCGGCCAAGGTATGAGCAACCCGCTTGATGGTATCGCGTCCCACTGCCGGCCACATATACCTTGATGTGTTCAGCCCCTGCGCTCCCCGCCTGCCGGGCACGCTCGGGTCCCACTGCGGCCGGCTTCCGGGCGAGTCTCCTTCCATCAGGTTCCTGTGCGATGTGTGATTCGTGAAGCCCGGGGGCGACCTTCCTTTCATAATCGCGTAACATTTGTCGGATCGTTTCCAGGGCAGGCTGAGTTTGTCCGCTTAGTGTTTCTGTCTCTGCCAGCGTGGCTTCGAGTTGTCTCAGTGACCCTGGCGTCATCCCGGCCAGGATGCGCGTCAGTTCCGGTCCGAAGAGCTTTCTCACCACGGAGCCGATTCTCACCAGCTCCCTGGCGGAGAGACAACAGACCAGGTGAGGGTTGCGCAGGATCACGATCAGCGGCTCAAAGCCGATTAGATCCGTACGCATCAATAGGGACAATACTCTGTCATGGTGGCGGCCAGCTCGGAGCCTGCCCAGCAGGTACGGCACTTCCCGCTTCAGCCGCTCTTCTGGCCTTCTCTCGATTGCGGGGATTTTCATCGAGTCCCGCACCCAAGCGGCAAGCTTGCCCAGCACAACGAGGCCAATAGCTCCTGCCAAACCGAGCCCCAGCCACGGGAGCACCTTCTTGACCACCTTGGCGATTGCTGCATAGTCCTCCCTGCTCAGTCGTATTCCTCCGGAGGAGACCAGGATACCGAGGAACAGCGCGCCCAGGATCATGGCCGCCACGAACGGTTTCAGGATCTTCGTCACCCATGCTCCGGGTTGGGCAGCCGCCAGGCTCACGGCAAGCATGACCAGGAACACCCCCACGACACAGCCGACCGCACACAGCGCGATTCCGACCACCCACTTCCAGGTCTTCCGGCCGGGAATGGTCAGGTCGTAGGCATCTCCGGTTTCCAGCCGGCCGAAACTCCAGGTGCGGTTCTGAAGCCGCAGGGGCGTCGAAGTCTTCTTCAGAATGCCCAGCACGTCGGCATGGGTGATCTCGGCGTTCTTCGACAGGATATAGGCGATCGTGCCGGCCACCCGTGGCGCGGCAAAAGACGTGCCGGCCACCCGAATCTTTCTTCGTTGCACACCGGCGAAGGTCGGGATCTCCTCCGCGCGGTCGTAATGACCCTCGGCCGCGATGAACACGTGGTCGCCGTGGTTCGAGTAGGGCGTCTTGCGGTCGCCGTCGCAGGCCGCGACGGCAATCACCCCCCGGTACGCGGCGGGGTAGGTCTTCGTCTCCCAGCCCTCGTTCCCCGCGGCGGCCACGATGATTGCTTCGTGTTTGACCAGTTGTCCAATGAGGAACGCTTCTGCCAGGTCCACACGGGGGCCGCCGAAGCTGATGTTGATCACCACGTCTTCGCTGGGGTGAAGTCTGACGTAGGCACCGATGTCGGCGAGGGTTTTCAGATACTTCCGGTGGTTGATCTTTCCCGATGCGTCGTCGACGTCGTGAAAGAACAGCTTGTCGGGCCTGCCCGCTTCCCTCACCAGGGCCGTCACGATCTCTCCGTGGGAAATGTCCTTGAAGAGGCTCAACCCTTTCTGGCTCTCCGGGGTCAGTCCGGAGGCGGAATCGATCACGAACACGGTTACTTTTCGCCCCGATCCGGTCCCGGCGTCGCAGCCGGGAACACCGGCCGCCAGCGCCAGCCCCAAGGCGATCGCAACAGCGGTCCTTATCGGCAGGCCTCTCGCCATAGTGCCTCGGGCAGAGCCATGTACACGCTCAGAAGTTGAGCGAGGGTCACGCCTTTCCCACATGTATTCCGAACTCCCACGGGCCAACCCCGCGGCGGCATTCTATTCGGCCGGGCAACCGCTGTCAATGTGCCAGGCGACGTGCAACGAACGAAGGAAAAAGGCTTGACATAACGCGAGTACGGCGGTATTTTCCTGTTATTCGCCGCCGCAGGAGGCATTATCCCCTGCGTGTGGGGCCGCAATCGAATTTCAGCCGAACGAAAGCGAGGGCCAAGAGATGAGTAACACCGTTCGCAAGCCAGCCTGTCGCGCGTTGTTCGAGCATCTCGAGCCAAGGCTGCTGCTGGCCGGCAGCGTGTTCGTGGACGTGGTGGACGGGGACCTGATTCTCCGGGGAGACGCCCTGGCCAACGGCATCACCATTACCCAGGGGGCGGCGGCGGACGAGTTCGACGTCACAGGCGACGTGGATACTCTGGTGAACGGCGCCCTTGGCGCCGTCACCGTCACCGGTGTGACCGATGACTTCGACATCAAGATGTTCGGCGGGGACGACACGCTGCTGCTGGACGGGGTCACGGTCCCGGACGACGTGACGATCTGGGGCGCGGACGGTGTCGATGTACTCTGGCTGGACACCGCGGTCGTCGGGGACGATGTCCTCATCGGGGGTGGGGCTGGTGCCGACGTGATTGCGATTTTCGACACCTCCGATATCGCCGGCAAGGTCACGATCTATGGCGACGACGGCGATGATGTGCTCGGGGTAGACGACACAACCGTTGGCGGCAGAACCGCGATCTGGGGCGGCAGCGGGGTTGATGCGGTGGTCGTCACGGATTCAACTCTGGGCCACAATCTCCTGGTGAAGGCGGGCAGCGGGGACGACACGGTCACCGTCGATCCGTCCACCGTGGCCGGCAACACGAGAATTGAGACCAGCCACGGTGCGGACGTGGTGACGCTCGACGAGTCTGACTTCGCCGGCAACGTGGTGATCCACACGGGCGCGGGCGACGACGTGCTCGACATGGACCTGGGCACCTTCGGCGGCCGGTTCACCCTGACGGCCGGCGCGGGCGACGACACAGTTACCATCGATGAGCCGGTGTTCTCGTCCCGGGCCAAGATGTGGACGGGCGTCGGAGATGATGGCGTGACGATCGTTGATTCGGATTTCGACGCCGCGTTCAAGTTGTCTATGGGAGCGGGCGCCGACAGCATAGGCATCGGCGCGGTGGGTGCCACAATGACGTTCGACGCCGCCGCCAAGATCCTGACGGGGGGCGGTGATGATAACGTGTGGATCACCGAGGCGACGTTCAGCGGCACGTTCAAGCTGAAGACTGGCTCAGGCAACGACATTGTCCTCGTTCTCCCCCTGGCTGGCCGTGCGACGTTCGAAGACAGCGTCAGGATGTACACCGGCTCGGGCGACGACAACCTGAGCATCACCACCGCAACCTGCAACAGGAAGTGCTGGCTCGACACGGGTATGGGCGCCGACACCGTTGCGACTATCGCCGATTCGATCTTCGAGGGCTGGTTCACTCTTAAGACTCAGGGCGGCGATGATACGGTGGCAGCGCTCGATGGCAACTTCCACCACAAACGGGCGAGGGCGTTTCTGGGCCCCGGCGATGATGCCATCACCATCGTCGACAATCGCTTTGCCTATGGGAAACTGGACGGGCAATTCGGCACCGACACGCTGACGGACGGCGGCGGCAACTGGGGAGTCCTGCCGGACGACTTCGGCTTCGAGGTCTTCGTGCCCTGAGGCCGCTCCAAAACCACGCGGGCGCGGGCGGGCCAACTCGCTTGCGCCCGTTTGCTTCCCTCCAAAAGCCGCTTCCGCCGGCCGATCTGGCCCGTGATCCATACTGGCCGAGACCGCGCCCGGCACCCACCTCCACCGGACACTTGACATATGGGCGCGAATAGACGTATCGTAGTGTAAGGGAGAGAGCCCGATGTGCAGGGTCGTAGACGGGTTTGGGCCGAACAAGAGGCGAACAACATGAGTGGGTCATTCCGCGAGCCGGTCGCTTTGGCGCGGTTTGAATGCCTCGAGCCCAGACTGCTGCTGGACGGCAACGTCGTGGTGACCGTGTCCCACGGGGACCTGAGGATTCAGGGCGACCGCGGCGGCAACGTGATATCAGTCGCCCCGGGCGGCGGCCTGGACCCGACGGAGTACGTCATCACCGGGTTCGATGGCACCACGATTAACGGCGAGCCGGCGAAGACGGTCACAGGCGTCACTGACGATTTCCGCATCAGACTGGCCGGCGGCCGGAACGAAGTGGAACTGCTCGGCCTGACCGTCCCGGACGGCCTCAGGATCACGGCCAAGGGCGGCAAGGATGACGTGCGGCTGGACGGCGCCATCGTCCAGGGCAACGCGGTAATTACGACACGCGGCGGCGATGACGTCGTGCTGATTCAGAACGGCTCGGAAGTCCACGGCAAGGCCACCGTGAACGCCGGGCCCGGCGGCGACCGCGTGGGGCTGACGGATACGGAGGTCGTCGGCAAGACCAGGATCAAGACACAGAGCGGCCCGGACGTCGTCGACATCACGAACTCGAACTTCAACGGGCCGTTCAGGTTGGTCACGGGCCCCGGCGGCGATGTCGTTCAGATCGTGCACGCAGAGATGCGGAGCACAAGCCACATGAAGACCGGGGGCGGCGGCGACGACGTAACGGTCACCGACTCGGACTTCACCGGTGCCTGCGTAGTAGTCACCGGCTGGGGCGTGGATGTTGTCCTGATCGACCCGACCGCGTTCCACGGCAACACCGGCGTCACCACCGGCGCCGGCGAGGACCAGGTGTATTTCAGGGCCGCAACCTTGGACAAGGACCTGGCGGTGAACACCGGCGCGGGCACCGACATTGTGGACTTCGAGGACTCGGAGTTCCACGGCAAGGTCAACGTGAGAACCCGCGGCGGCGATGATTTCATGCTCGTCACCGGCGCCACTTTTCACCAGCGGCTGAAAGCCTGGCTGGGCGCCGGGGACGATGCGCTCGAGGAGCAGGACGACACTTGGGCGGGGGGAACGTTGGACGGCGGACCCGGCCAGGACTGGCTGATAGACAGCGGCGGCAACGCCGGCGAGCTCCCGGCGACACAGAACTTCGAGTAGGGGAGCTCGCGTGACACCTCTTGCACCGCAACACTTCAAGTGGCTGACGTGTTACGATCCGAGAGGAAAGGAGCGGAACATGAAAAGCAGATCGAGCAGGGCGACGTGTGGAGCGTGGTTCGAGCGCCTCGAACCCAGACTGCTGCTGGACGGCGACGTTACGGTCACCGTCGTCAAGAAAAACCTGAAGATCGCGGGTGACGGCGCTGACAACGAGATCACGATCACCCAGGGCGGTACCCCGAATACGTTTGACGTCACGGGTGACAGCGGCACGACGGTCAACGGCGCCCCCGCCGGCAGCTTCACCAGCGTCAAGCGTGACTTCAGGATTGACATGGGGCTCGGCAATAACGTCTTGACCCTGGACGGGGTCCGCGTCGCGGACGATGTGACCATCCGGACCCGGAGCGGCGATGACACTGTGACCCTGGATGATGTCATCGTCGTGGACGACCTGAAGGTCAGGGCCGGCTGGGGCGACGACGCGGTGATCATCCAGAACGGCTCACGCATGCGCAACACGGTCAGAATCCTAACTAGCGACGGCGATGACGGCATAGGGATCGCCGACTCGACGGTGGACGACCAAGCCCAGATGCGGACCGGTCGCGGCAAGGATACGGTCGTGATCCTGGATGCCGTCCTCGAAGATGTCCTGCTCACGACGGGCGACGCCAAGGACCAGATCACGATCGACCCGTCAACAGTCAATGAGACCTTTGCGATGTACACCGGTTCCGGTCCCGACGAAATCTCGATCGACGAGACCCAGTTCGGCGGCTCGCTGGTGGTCGGGACCGGCTCCGGCAACGACACGCTCACGGTCACGAACTCCAGTGTCAGCGATCAGACTTGGCTGTACGCCGCTGCGGGCGGCGATCAGGTGACCATTACGGATTCGACTTTCAGCGACGACTTCGTGCTGTTCACTGGCTCCGGGGCTGACACCGTCCTGGTGGACCCGACCACGTTCGAGGCGAACGTTGCGATCGGCACGGGTAGCGGCGCCGATGTCGTCACCTTTGACACCGCAACCTGTCAGGGGGTGGTCCTGATGTGGACCAGCTCCAACCAGGACCAGGTGAACCTGACGGGCTCGGCTTTCTCAGACGAAGTCTTCTTGTTGACGGGTTCTGACGACGACCAGGTCACCGTCAACGGCTCGACGTTCGATTACGGCGTGGACGGGCGCCTGGGCAGTGGCGACGATACCTTCACCGCGACGGGCACCGACTGGTCGGGCGGGACGGTGGACGCTGAATCGGAGGACGACACGTACGTGAACGGCGGCGGCAACACCGGAGTCCTGCCGGACTTGGTGGACTTCGAGACCACTTAACCGCGTGGCCAAGCGGCGGATGTCCGGGGCGTGTGCGCCGGGAGCACAAGCCGCGGTTTCGCCGGCGGCCAGCACCGCTCCTTCCGTTTTTTCATTGTCCGTGCTGAATGCGCCGTGCTATGATCTCGCTCCACCTGGATGGAAACGCAGTCGCCGCGAAGGATTAGCCATGCGCACGGGTTCTCAGGTTGCTCTGGTTGTGGATCGATCGCGTGACGGGATTCGGTCGGGCGCGCTGGTGTCCTTGCATATGGATCCGCGCTTTCGGGTCACTGAAAACGAGCGCCGCCTGAGCAGCAGGACGCTCCAGCGCTGCGACGTCCTGGTGATTCAGACCGGCGGCGTGAGCGGATACCGTGCGGCCGAGCTGGCGGCCGTGCGGAAGTTCGTGCGGGGCGGGGGAGGGCTGTTGCTCCAGGTCGCCGCAGGCGCGTGCGAACTGGACTCGGGCCGCCCCGTCGCAGAGTCTGCCGCGCAGCAGGTGGCTGACATCTTCGCGGTCCAATTCATCTCGCCGGACGACGCGAAGGGCAAGGTTACCCCCGACACATCTCTTGCTCGCGGCTACCGGCGCCGTGATCTGGTCCTCTCACCCAGCGGGCCGCTCAAGGGGTTCCGGCTGGATGACCTGAGCCCGGGCCGGTCCGCGCCGCTCCTCCTGCCTAAGGGCGCGCGAGTGCTGCTGCGACACCGGAGGACGCGCGAGCCGGTGGCTGCCGCCCTGCGGCACGGGCGCGGCCGTGTCGTGGTTGCCAACGTGTCGGGGCTAGGGCCGTGGGAAACCATCGGCGCGTCTGTGGTCAGTTGGCTCGCCGAAGGCCGCCGGCGCAAGCGAACCGCCCGGCCGCTTCCGGAAATCCTGCCGGTGCCGGTGCAGACTCTCCGGCGCAAGGGCCTCCTCGTCAGGTCCCGAGGCGTCCGCAAGGAGCGCGTTCGTAAGCTCCTGACCCTGATCACCGATGCTGTCGCGTGGGTGAACAAGACGTTCGGCCCCATGAAGCGTCAGACCTTGGAGTTCGAGATCGCGCCGGGAACAGGCTGCTGGCTTCACTGGGAGTGGCGAGTCGAGCGGCGCACGATCCAGATCGGCGCGGACACCTGCGAGCCGTCGCTGATCTACGGGCTCGCCACCGCGCTCTCGCAGTGTCGCTTGTGGAGTGACGGTGTCGGCCACCTCATGGGCCGGACCATCGGCGAGAATACGCTAAGCTCGCACCTGGCGCTGAAGGCGCTCGAATCCCTCGGCTTCGCGCCCGAGGCGGCACGGCGCCGCGCCGTCCTGGAAGCGTGGCCGGACGGCAAGGGTGATCCGCGGAAGATCGACCTCGGCCGGTGGCGCAGCGAGGCCGGCACGTCACCCGCCATGTGGGTCTGGCGCGCGCTGGAGGACGAGTTCGGACCGAAGGTCATCGAGCGGTTCCTGAAGGCCCGGCGGAAGAAGTTCCCGTGGAAGAAGTTCCCGCACTGGGACGTCATCACGGAGCTCGACATCCTCATCTATTATCTGAGCCGTGCCGCCAGACGCGGCCTGTTCAAGTGGTTCGCTGCGCATGGCGCGACGGTGCATCCGCTCCCGCTGATCTCGACGAAAGACAAGGCGTGGGACAGGCGCTGCGTGGCGATCATCCGCCGGCGATTCCGCGACGTGGACCAGCCGCTGAGCGAGAGGTACGACGCGGCGCGCGTCGTGATGCGCTCCCGAATTCACAAGAAGGTGAGCCTGACGCGTGAGGTGCGGGCGCTCGCGTCCGGCGACGAAGCGGACCGGTTGGTGTCGGCGATGCGCCTGGCGCGGACGCGCGACCCGCGCGGGAAGTCCGTACTGCTCCGGCTCGCGCGTCGCGCCCGCGACCCCGCGCACGCAGCGATCGCGGCGGTCACGCTGGCCGAGATGGGTGATGACCGGGCCGCCGACCGCCTGGCCGAGTTGGCCGCTGTGGGGGACCCGCGCTTCCAGCTCGACGCCCATGCCGCGCTGGCCCGGCTCGGCCGGGACATCCCCACTCCGCTCCGGGTGGTGGTCCGCCGCGAGGACCAGTTGAAATGCCTGGCGGACATCGACGGCTACGTCGGGGCCAACATCTTCAGCGGCGCGGCGCTGCAGCCGTGGCCCGGCGGAATAGCCGTCCCGCACTATTACGTTCACTGGGTACACACCGCTCCCAAATGGCGCCGGAAAGGGATCTCGCGGATCCTGATGCAGCGGACAATGAGTGACCGCTGGCCGAACCGTACCGCAACGGCGGGGCTCGACACGGGCACAAAGAACGTCGCCCACACGATGTACCGGCGGGCCGGGTTCATTGACATCTGGACATGGGACGATTGGAGCCGGCCGGCGAGCGGTTCGGGGCGCGCGCCGGTTGTCCGGGGCGTGCGTCTGCGCCGCGCCGCCGAGAGAGACGTGACGCGCATGACGGCGCTCTTCAACCAGGTATACGCGGACCACTTCAACATGCGGCGGCTTCGGCCGGCGCCCCTGTTTCGCAGCGGCGTGGCGGTGGCCGCGGAGAAGAAAGGTAAGCTGGTCGGATACGCGCGCGGATCGCTGAGGGACCCGGATGACAAAGGCAAAGTGCGGGCCCGGATAGGCGAAGTGTGCGTGAAGCGCGGCAAGCAGGCCGAGAAGATCACCCACGCGCTTCTTACGCGATTCTGCGCCGAGGTTGCCCGGCGCGGCGCGTCGGAAGTGAAGTCGTGGATGGTGCCCGAGGACGAAGCGATCAGACGCGGCTTTCAGGCCGCCGGGTTCGTCTCGAAGAAGGACGAAGGCGTCGAGATGTGGCGCTTGAACAACCTGCCGCTGCTGCTCGAACACATCACGCCGCTGCTCGAACGCCGCCTGGGAGACAAGAAGCGCAACGACTGGTGCGGGACCATCTCCTTCCGCAGCGAGACGCACGCGGCCGCGCTCAGGGTCCGCGGCGGCAAGGTGCGCGTTCTCAAAGCGGCCCCCAGGGCCGCCGACATCGCCATCGACACCGATGACCAGACCCTGTCACGCATCATGTGCGGCCGGGAAACCGTCTTTGAAGCCATGCTGCAGCTCCGGCTGCGCATCACGCCGAAGGCCAACCGGGACGTTACCACCTTGCTGGAGAGCCTTTTCCCGCGAATGAAGCTGTATCTGGCGTAGCGGACCGGCTAGGACCCTGGCCGAAAAGCCAGCCGCCGCCTGAAAGCCCGGCTCTCCGGCTGGGCTCCTGGCTGACAGGTTATTCCGTTCGTTCTGCTAGCGATTTTTTCCTTGTCAATTCCCCCTTTTTGGGCTAGATTATTGGTAGAGGCCGAAAGAAGGGGAGGGATAGACTGCGGGCATGTTCTGTAAATTGCCCGAAGAGCGCGCGCACACAACGGTATAAGAGCTTGTCGGGCAACGATATGCGACTTGCCGGGTGCTGGAATCTGCGAGCACCCAGAATGTAGCAGGTAACCTGGCCTTCCAAGCGAACCTGCTGCCGTTGCCCACCGAGACGGGACAAACAGCGATGAACGTCGGCAAGATATTCTCTGCGCCCGTTTTCGAGCCGCTGGAGCCCCGGCTGCTTTTGGATGGCGCAGTTGATTCACAGTTGGAGGGCGAGTTCGCCGAGCTTCTTGGCTCTGCCCTAATCGAGGTTGATCAGGCCTCGTACGATCCATCGAGTATTCTGGTTCGGTTCAAGTCGAGCGAAGAGCCGGAGAACGAGTGTGTCTCTACGTCCGCGAATGCCGCCACCATCCGGCTGATTGACAGCGATTCCGGGCTGGCGCGGGTGGAGCTGCCCGAGGGACTGGGCGTGGAACAGGCGCTCGCCTACTACCGATCTGATCCCGACGTGCTCTACGCAGAGCCGAACTACCGGGTAAGCATCGACGCCGCCGTGACCCCTGACGATACTTATTTCGGGTCCCTGTGGGGGCTGCACAACACCGGACAGTCCGGCGGCACGGTGGACGCGGACATCGACGCTCCCGAGGCATGGGCCATCACCACCGGAACGGACTCGGTGATCATCGCCGTAATCGATACCGGCATCGACTACAACCACCCGGACCTCGCCGCCAACATGTGGACGAACACGGCGGAGCTGAACGGCGTCGGGGGGGAGGATGACGACGGCAACGGCTACGTCGACGATATCTACGGCTGGGACTTCGCCAACGACGACTCGGACCCCATGGACGATCACAGCCACGGCACGCACGTCGCCGGGACGATTGGGGCCATCGGGAACAACGGCGAGGGAGTTGTGGGCGTTAACTGGGACGTCCAGATCATGGCCCTCAAGTTCCTCGACGCGAGCGGTGAGGGGTGGCTCAGCGACGCTGTGGACGCGCTCGACTATGCCAGGAACATGAAGGTCGACTACGGATACAACATCGTCGCCACGAACAACAGTTGGGGCGGCGGCGGGTCGACGTTCTCCCTCTACGAAGCCATCGAGAAGCACGGCGATGAGGGGATTATCTTCGTTGCCTCGGCGGGCAACGGCGGCAGCGACTACATCGGTGATGACAACGACCTCATCCCGACGTACCCCGCCAGCTACGATTTGGACAACATCATTTCGGTCGCCAACACCACGCGCACGGACAGCCGCAGCGGCTCTTCCAATTTCGGCGCCATTACGGTCGACCTGGGGGCGCCCGGCTCGAGCATCTACAGCACAATGCCCGGGGCGAGCTACGGCTGGAAGAACGGCACCTCGATGGCCGCGCCCCACGTGTCGGGGGTGGTCGCGTTAGTCAGCGCCCTGTACCCGGGGCTCCCGCACGACCAGATAATCGATGGAATACTGGCTTCGGTCGATCCCATCGCGGCGCTGCAGGGCATCACGGTCACGGGCGGCCGACTCAATGCGTACAACGCCGTGCTGGAACTCGACATGAGGGTGGAAGCCAGCACGCCGGCGGATGGAGAACCGGTTCTAACGCGGCCTGTCGACTTCGAGATTCAATTCTCCGACGCATACGATCCCGGCACCATCGACGCCGGCGATCTGACGGTCAACGGAATTCCTGCCGATTCGTTCGTACTCACCGGCACCGACCGGGTGACGTTTCACTACAACACGAGCCCGGCTACTCTCATGGGAGACCAGGTGATGGCCATCAACGCCGACGCCGTCGAGCGGGAAATCGACGGCGAAGGCCTGGCCCCTTGGACCGCTACCTTCCAGTATCCTGTTCCCGCGACGCTGCCGTACAGTGAGGATTTTGAGGACGGGGTGGCGGACTCGCTGGTGGAGCGGTCTGGGACGTGGACGGTGTCGGCGGGCCGGTACGCGGTTCTGCC
>CAZDHT010000123.1:0-14538 GCA_964505325.1 uncultured Planctomycetota bacterium
AACCCGGCGCGCAGAAACAGAAGCCGAAGCATGTGGTCCGCGTGGAGAACAAGAAGGACGAGGTCCTGGTATACGTGCCGGTCAATCTCGGTGACGGCAAAGGTGCGCAGGACATTATGTGGGCGTTCCGCAAAGACAGGCCGACTCACGGCGCCGAACTGGTGCTCAAGAACGGCGAGGTGTACAGGCCCGGGCCACCGGAACAGATCGTGGTCGAGGAGAGCGGCCCGGAACGCGCGGTGGTCATGATGAAGGGCCGGCACCTGCCGGTGAAAGACGGGGCTTCGCTCCCTTACTGCTACGGCTACATACTGCGGCTACGCGCTTGCTCCGGCGAAATGACTTTGCGAATGAGCTACGCGCTGGCCAACAGTCAGCAGCCGGTGATTGGCATGCCGCTGGTGAAGAGCGCGACGGTCTCTTCGCTCAGCCGCGGCAACCCGAAGACTGATGAGACGCTGACGGGCGACAACTGGATCGCGACGCGCAAGGAGAAGCGGTGGCAGATGATGACCGTCCGCTACCTGAAGGAGAACATGCCGGCCAAGCTGGCTGTCGAGAACAAGGCCATCGTGTTCAAGCCGTGGGGCGATAGGGAGCAGTTCCTGGACATCTACAGCTACAAGACATACGAGATCGAACTGGCGTTCGGCAGCGACGGGCTGGACAAGGCCAAGGGCGACAAGACCGCCGCCGTGTTCAACGACTACCTGCGTTTCTGGCCGGACCCCAAGTGGGTGAGCGACAGCCGGGCGTGGGGCGACTTCGGGTACCTGGCGCCCTGCGACGCGGCGACCGCCAAACAGATCACGCGGCGGTTCCGGCCGTTCAACATGAAAGGCTACGCCGAGCGCCGCCTGAAGGAGCCCTGGGGCCAGAACGCCTGGCGGCACGTTGGCGCCGATCCCGAGTTCGAAAGCGGATCGTCCGGCGCGCCCGGCGGCGGTTACGAACCGCTGCTCAAGACCTCGCACTTGTATCTCACCTATCTGCAGACCGGCGACCGGCGCTACTTCGACGAACTCGAAAAGGTGAGCGTCCATTGGCGCGACCGGCGCTACATCCACTTCGACAAGCCGATGGGCACCACGCGCTGGGAGGGCAGCGGGTTCTACCGCACGCACTATCGCGCCGGAGCGAAGAAGTACGCCGCCGTGCAGGCGCCCGCGGCGAAGGTCCGCCGCTACGACCGCGCCTGGAACTACGGCGGGCCGTGGGGCCCGATGGACACCCAGCACTTCAGCGTCGACGAGGTGGTCAACTACTACTACCTCACCGGCGACCGGCAGTGCCTCGACGCGCTCGACGCTTACGGCCAGCAGGCGGTCTCGTTCGCGGCCCGGACGATGAGCGGCTCGGGCGGCACCGTCAGTCGGGCGCACGGCTGGGTCACGCGCGCGCTCGTGTCTGTGTACGAAGCGACGAACGACAAGAAGTTCCTCGCCGCCGCCCGCAAGGCGGTGAACTACATCGTCGAGCACCAGGACAAGCGGATCGGCACCATCAGCCCCTACGACGCCAAGGAGACGCGCGGCCGGAACAAGGGCAAGCTCGCGCGCCAGGTGCCGTTCATGGCCGCGGCCGTCGGCATGTCGCTGGGCCGGTTCTATCGCCACCACCCGGAAGAAGAGGTCCGCGATGCGATCCTGGGCATGGCCGACTGGCTCTGCTACGACGACGCGCTGATCAACAAGCCGCAGGGCTTCAGCTACAGTTGGTACGCCGACCGGCCGGGCGGGCGGTCGTCCAGCGGTCATCGCTGCATGAGCACCATGGGCTGGGCGTACCTGGCGACGGGGCAGAAGCGGTACATGGACGCGGCCAACGCGCATGCGCAGATCGGCAAGCTCGGCGAGAAACGCGCGCTCGGCTACTGGCAGGTCAACGGGTTCGGCCAAGAGTACGTCACGCTCACGCGCAGCAAGCAGGAGCGCACTCCGCCCGCCGCGGTGACCGACCTCGCGGCCCAAGCGCTCGGCGGCGGAAAGGTCCAACTCACCTGGACCGCGCCCGGCGACGACGGCGATCAGGGCACGGCCGCCGAGTACCAGATCAAGTATGCCACAATCGAGATCAAGGAACGCTCCGACTGGCGTAACAAACCGGACACTGAACTCAGCTTCTGGGCGGCCACTAACTGCAAGGGCGAGCCGAAGCCGTCAAGAGCGGGGGCGAAGGAGACGTTCACCGTCGCGGGCCTCCAGCCCGGCACGGTCTGGTTCGCACTCAAGACCTACGACGAGCAGCCCAACCAGAGCGACCTGTCCAACGTCGTGAAGGTGGAAGTCAAGTAATGGGTGCAGGCACACTGACTGGCGGCCTCTGCGTCGCCTGCGTTACCCCGTTTGACCGCGACGAGGCGGTCGACACCGACGCGTACCGGTCGATCGCCGAGCACCTGATCGCCAGCGGCGTGGACGCGCTGGTCGTGGCGGGCACGACGGGCGAGGCGCACGCGCTCGGCCTTGAGGAACGGCGCGTGTTGTGGGAGACGGCGGTCGCGCACGCCGCCGGCCGCGTACCCGTCGTCGCCGGGGTCGGCGCCACAACAACGCGCCAGGCGAAGCGGTTCCTCCGCCTCGCGGCCGACTGCGGCTGCGACGCCGCCCTGACCCTCACGCCCTGGTTCGAGAAGCCCTCGCCCGACGCGCTGGAAAGCTATTACACCGAGCTGGCGGACGCCACGCGCATCCCCATCCTGTCGTATCACAACCCGAGTCGGACCGGCCTGGAGTGGTCCGTCGAGGCCATCGCGGCGATGGCCGGGAAGCTCGCCGGTAAGGTGGTCGGGCACAAGGAGGCCACCCCCGACCTCGAGCGCGCCGCGGCATTGCGCAAGCTCGCGCCGAGCGGGTTCCTCCTCTTCTGTGGTCCGCCGCACCGCCGGGCCGAGTTCGGCGCGGTCACCGACGGGTGCGTGGATGACCTGTCGAACGCCGTGGCGGCGGAGGCGGTCGAGGCCTACCACGGTGACACCGACAAGGTCCGTTACATCGAGCCGCTGGCGGCGTGCCTGAGCAGGTCGTCGAACTACATTGCCCTGCTCAAGGCGATGATGCGAAAGGTCGGGCTGCCGGCCGGGGTGCCGCGCCGGCCGCACCACCGGGTGCCCGAGGCGGAGGTCGACGGGGCCAAGGCGCTCCTGGCGGCGGACGGGCGCCTCGGCGCCGGCTCCGCCGACGAGCATGGCCGCCCGTCATCGGCCGGCAACGTCGTGCACCTGCTTGAGGACGGACTGCTCGAGCGGTGCATCAACGCCGAGCCGCCGCCGCTGGAGACGGTCGCCATCTGTCCTGCCGAGCGCGGCGGACACCAGTATGCCTGCCATGCCTCGATCGCGTACTTCGGGGGCCGGTTCTTCGCCGCATGGTCGCAGGGTATCATCAACGAAGACAGCCCCGGCCAGGTCGTCCGCTACGCCACGTCCGATGACGGCCGCGCGTGGTCGGATCCCGAGTTCGTGATGCCGCCGCCGGAAGGCAAGCTGCGCTGGACGAACGCCGGCTTCTGGCTCAGAAACGGCGAGCTGTGGACCATCGCCGTCCGCTACAGCCGCGCCCGATACATCGAGGGCGAGAAAACGCCCGGCAACTGCTGGGAGGACGGCGCGACCGAAGCCCTCCGATGGGACGGCGCGCGATGGGAGCCCCACGGGACCCTCGTCGACGACCTCTACGCGAACGAAGCGCCGCGACAGCTCCCGGGCGGCCCCTGGCTGCTGCCGGGCGTCAACGGCCGTCACGACGCGGTCGTGGCGATCAGCGCCGACGGCGCGAACTGGAAGATCGTCACGCTCTCCACGCGTACCGGTCGCCACCGCCTCACCGAGCCGTCGTGGTTCCTGAAGAAGGACGGGACGATCCGGATGCTGCTGCGCGACGATGCCGGCTCGAAGCGCCTGTTCCTCACAGAAAGCACAGACAGCGGACGGACGTGGACGCAGCCGGTGCCGACCGACTTCACCGACGCCCAGGCGAAGTTCTTCCTGATGCGGCTGTCCGACGGCCGGGTCGCCATCTGCGGCAATCCCGCGCCCGATGAAATCGGACGCCGGCTCCTCACCGTCGCCGCCAGCGAGGACGGCGAGGTCTTCACCTGCATGACCACGTTGCAGTTCGCGCCGGATACGAGACCGCGCCTGCCCGGCATGCACAAGGACGCCGGCTTCAGCTACCCCAACGCGGTCGAGGTTGACGGCCGCCTGTGGATCATCTACGCTCGCAACAAGGAGGACGTCGAGGTGGCGTCCATCCGCCTGCAGGACTTCTGACCCCGGCGCTATAATAAGGAGAACGATGAAGAAGGCATCCGCGATACTACTCCTGTTCTGCCTGTCCGGCACAACGGCCAGCCTCGGTGCCGAGCCAGGCGGGACTGAGATTCTCAACACCCAGAGCTACTGGCGCTGGTACGCCACGCTGCGGAAGCCGTACGCGCCGACGAAGCCGGGCGGGGTGCCGGTTCTGCTCGCCATCTCGCGGGGCATCCGCACGTCGGCGCACGTCGACCATCTGCACAGCGCGGCGCCGCCCGCAGGCTGGGAGAAGCCCGAGCTTGACGACGGCGACTGGCCGCGGTCCCGCGCCGCGTGGCTGCGCGAGCTGGCGTTCGGCCGCTACTCCAGCGCCATGGCCTGCCTGCGCGGCAGGTTCACGGTCACCGATCCCGCGGCGGCCGGGAGATTGGCGCTGACGCTCAAGTATCGCGGCGGGGTGGTCGTCTATCTCAACGGCACCGAGGTAGTCCGGGCCCACTTGCCCCAGGGCAGACTGACCCCGGACACGGCCGCCGATGCGTATCCTCGCGACGTGTACGTCGGGCCGGAGGGCAGGCCGCTCCCGGACTACTGGAACCGGCGGCATCTGCCGGCGAACGTGCAGCAGGACATGGTGGCGCGGATGGCCCGGCGCGAACGGACGCTGGGACCGGTCACGCTCCCGGCCAGGCTGCTCCGCAAGGGGACGAACGTTCTGGCCATATCCGTACATCGCGCCGCGTACAGCCCGGCCGCCCATCTCTGCTTCACCTCCGCGGGCCTCCAGGCGCGCTCGCCGTGGATCCCCATCGACCTGTCGGCGGTGACGCTCGCCGCGACGGGTCGCGGCGTGGTGCCGAACGTCGCGCGGCCGAGGGGCTTCCAGGTGTGGAACCACGACCGCAACGACCGCGTGACGGTGGGCGACTACGGCGACCCGGCCGAGCCGCTCCGGCCCGTGCGGATCGCCGCGGCGCGGAACGGCGCCTGGTGCGGCCAGGTGGCGGCCGGCTCGACGAAGCCCATCCGCGCGCTCAAGGTGGTTCCGGGCGACCTGACCGCGGTCAAGGGCGCCGGGACGATCAGCGCGAGCGAGGTCACCGTCCTTTACGGCCGGATGAACTGGGGCGGCGGGATCAGCCGGTGGTGCGACGCGCTCTCGCCCGACGCGCCCGGGTCGGTCGCCGTGGGCAAGGACGGCGGCGGCGCGGTCGTGCCGCTGACCATCCGCGTTCACGTCCCGAAGGACGCCGCGCCGGGCGAGTACCTCGGGAACGTGACCGTCTCCGCCGCGGGCGTGAAACCCGTCGCCGTCCCCCTCGAGCTGACCGTGCACGATTGGGTCGTGCCGCACCCGTGGAAGTTCCGCACCTATATGGGCATCTACCAGTCGCCTCGCAGTGTCGCTCTCCAGTACAAGGTGAGGGAGTGGTCGGAGGAACACTGGAAGCTGTTGGAGAAGAGCTTCGAGTTGCTCGGTCGCGTCGGCAACAAGATGGTCAACATCACCGTGATCGACCAGACGCAGTTCGGCAACGACGAGGGAATGGTGTACTGGATCCGCAAACCGGACGGCTCGCACGACTACGACTTCTCGGTCTTCGACCGGTACCTGGCGCTCGCCGTCAAGCACTGCGGGACGCTCGATTACGTCGTGCTGCACGTGTGGCACTCGGGCGGCTGGGAGACGAGGAAGGCGAACCAGAAGAACACGGTCACGGTGGTCGACAGGACGACGGGCAGGCGTGAACGGATGCAGGTGCCCGTGTTCGGCACGGAACAGAGCAAGCGGTTTTGGAAGCCGGTCCTCGACGCGGCCTATCAACGTCTGAAGAAGCTCGGGATGGAGAACGCGCTCACACTGGGCATTCTGTCCGACGGCACGGCCGCGCCGCCGGTGTTCCGCGCGTTTCAGGAGATCACGCCCGGCGGCGCGAAGTGGATGCGCGGGCTGCACTCCGCCACCCGCAGCACGGCGCCCTACCCGCTCAAAGGAGGCGGCGTGGTCACCCTGCACGAGCACTGCTACGGGATGTCGATGGTCAGCCCAGACCGGCCTGTGCCGCCGATCTGGAACTTGCGCGGCCAGCCCGGCACCGCGTATTACCGCGTCGCGCCATACGAGACGCGCGTCTCGCTGATCGGCTACCGGATCATGGCGGAGCAGGCGCTGTTCACCCTCAAGCAGGGCGTCGGGCGCATCTGCCTCGACTTCTGGCCGGTCGTCAAAGGCCGGCACCGCGGGCTGAGAAACCTGTACAACTTCTATCCGCATTCATCGTGTGCCCAGCGCGCTCCGGCGCTGTACCAGCTCGCGTGGCCAGGGCCGAACGGGCCGGAGACGACCGTGCGATATGAGGCGGTGATCGAGGGGCTCCAGGAGGCCGAGGCGATGATCATCCTCAGCGAAGCCGTCGACAAGCACGCCGGCAAGCTCGGCCCGCAGCTCGTGCGCGAATGCCGGGACGTGCTGCGCGAGCGGCTGCGTTACTGCCACATCCGGAACCAGTCGCGCTGGCAGCAGGTGTACTTCCATATGAACCACTACGGCTGGCAGGACCTCGCCCGGCGGCTGCTGGACTGCGCCGCGAGGGTCAGCAAGAAGGCCGGCCAAGAAGGGAGGCGTCGATGAGGAGCTGTTTGCTGACGTTGCTGCTGGTGACGGGTGTAGCAGGCGGCGGGGAACTGCCCGCGAACACGTGGGTGAAGGTCGACGACAACGGCGGCGGCATCCGCGCCGGCTCGGCCGTCGTATGGCTGGCGAAAGAGAAGAAGTTCCTCGTCGTCGCCGGCGCCAGCGGCAACACCAAGAGGAAGATCCCGCAGAAGTACGAGGTGCAGACGTTCGACCCCGCAACGCAGACGTGGGAGGAGATCAAGCCGGAGGGGATGGACTTCAAGACGTTCGACTGGCGCCGCGACCGGCGCAACTTGCTGATGAAGAACGGGAAGGGCCAGTACCGGATCCACGCGGGTGCGAGCATCGCGGGCAGCAGCGTGTGGGACGGCGCGTCGCGGCGACTGTATGTGTTCGGGAAGCTGAGCCCGACGACGTTTCCGCTGGCGGCGTACGACGTGGACGCACGGAAGTGGTCGATGGTGTCGGCGAAGCGCCCGCCGGCAAAAGCGGACGGGACGTGGCGGGGTGAGTACGGGCATAGCGTCGTGTTCATGGAGGGGACGTCGCCGGTGCTCGACCCGGTCGACAACGAAATCCTCTTCATCGGCGGCCGGACGGGCAACCATCCCCGCGGCTTCATCGGCCATTGGGCCTTCTCGCTGAAGGACAAGACGTGGCGGAAGCTGGAGGAGAAGGACGCGTTCCTCGACTCGATCCGCGACAAGGCGCTGGCGGCGATCCGGCCGACGCGGGATGCGCTCGCGCTGTCGCGCACCGTCCTTTACGGCGGGCGGCCCCGTGTCGAGACGCTCCAGTCGGTTGGACCGAAGCTGCTTGCACTTATCGCTCAGGGCATCAAGCTGACGGCAGAGGCGCAGCGGATTGTGATCGGTAGCGAGTGGCCGGGACGTCCGCCGCGGCAGCGACGGTTGGTGGAGGGTCGGCTGACCGCGGCGGACGACGCGCTGATCTTCGCGAGGCGGCTCGTCGAGGCGGCACCGAAGGACCCGAGCGTGCCGACGCTGTTCCACGGCGTCGTGAAGTTCCTGGCCGACTCGGCGCGGTGGCTGGACGAAGCGGCTGGGCCCGTCACGGTGATGCCCGGCCCGCGTGTCTCTGCGGCGGTAGGATACGATCCAGTGAACAAGTGCGTGGTGGTGTTCGGAGGGGACCACGGGGACTATCTGCTGGGCGATACGTGGATCTATGACTGTGTGAAGAGGTCGTGGCGGCAGGTGTTTCCGGAGCGGTCGCCGAAGCCGCGGCGAGCGGGGGGGCGGATGGTGTGGCTTGCGGGGCGGAAGGAGCTGGCGCTGGTGGGGGGGAGCACATACTCGCCGAGGTTCTACTACTTCACGCGGCGGTCGGTCGGGCTGTCGGACGTGTGGACGTTCGACGTGAAGAAGGAGGCGTGGTCGCTCATCTCGCCCGGCGGCGGGAAGGCGCCGAAGCCATCGCTCTCGTGTCGGATCGCGGCGGGCGACGACGATATGCTGGTCGGGCTGTCGCGCACGGGGCAGTGGCGCACGACGTGGACCAGCGCGACGTGGCTGATGCGCGTGGCGGGCGAGGGCGACGCGGACGCGGCCAAGAAGCTCGGCGCGCCGCCGGGCACGCGGACATACTTCAGTGTCGTCAAGGAGTACGACCCGGCGTGGTACGACGCCGCGCCGAAGCCCGACCCGAAGGCCGTCGCCGACTGGCTCGCCAAGCTCAAGCCGAACACGTGGACGGCGGTGCCGAAAGCGCCGCGGCCCTGCCCGCAGCGCGACTGGGGGACGTGCGTGTTCGATCCCGACCGGGACCAGTGGTATCACTGGACGGGCGGGCACATGGCCGATCCGGCGAACATCGTCAGCACCTACCATCCCGCCATCAACCGCTGGAGCATCCCGTTCATCCCGTCGTACATGGGCAAGGGGATCGACTTCAACGGCCGGCCCGACTGCCGCAACCACACCTACCTCAACTACGCCTACGACACGGTGAGCAAAAAGCTGGTGTGCACCTGGGGCGGCGGGACGAACGTCTACGACCCCAACCGCCGCGAGTTCGAGCCGTTCATCGAACAGCCGTTCATGCAGCACGCCTACTTCACCAAGACCTGCGGCACGCCGAAGGGCGTGGTCGTCTGGACGCGCGGCTACGTCGGCGTCCTCGACGTCAAGGCGCGGAAGTGGGGCAAGCTGCCGATCAAGGGCAAGTTCCCGCGCGTCGTCCACGGCGACGAGAACACGATCACCTATGATTCGAAGCGCGATTGCCTCTGGCTGATGGCCGCCGACGGGTACAGCAAAATGAACGGCCAGCTCTGGCGCTACGACATGAAGACGACCGAGGTCAAGGTGATGAGCCCGGCGGGAATGAAGCCCATCGGCGTCAAGGTCCGGCCGCGCGAGTCCGTCTATCTGCCCAAGCTCGACCTCGTCTTCTACAATGGCTTCGCGGGCGACCGGCAGATCGCCTACGATCCGGCGAAGAACCGCTGGGTCACGCTGAACATCAAGAAGGCGTTCAAGGACCTCGGCGGCGTGAGCATCGGCCTGATGGTCGACCCGAAGCGCGACCTGGTCTGGGCGATGAGCAGCG
This sequence comes from uncultured Planctomycetota bacterium, assembly GCA_964505325.1. Lineage (GTDB taxonomy): Bacteria > Planctomycetota > PUPC01 > PUPC01 > PUPC01 > CAZDHT01. The sequence goes on from CAZDHT010000123.1 coordinate 9,465, forward strand.
CCCAGCGGATGTACGTGCTTCGCATCGACGCCGGCACGCTGAAGATGTCTGAACACACTGAAGAAAAAGGAAACTGAACGGCCCCAACCCCGAGAGCAACTACACGGATTGTGTTGGCCGTGTGCCTGATGTGCGGCGCGGCCGGCATCCTGTCGGCGCGGACGGCGACGCCCGAGTGGTGTCTGAACTGCGACGTTCGGACGGATCAGGCGGGCGTCAACCGTTCATAGACCCCCTCGATCTGCTCGACCATCCGCTCCTGATCGAACTCCTCGGCCCGTTCCCGGCCGCGCCGGCCCATCGCAGTGAGTTCGTCGCGCCTCCCGATCAAGCTGCCGATAGTCTCGGCCATGGCGCCCGGATCGCCGGCAACACACAGCCGCCCGGTCTCGCCGTCGACGACCAGTTCGACGTGCCCGCCCACTCGCGTCGCCACCACGGGCTTGGCCATCGCCATGGCTTCCGCAATAGCTGTCCCCAGGGCTGCTTTCACATTCGGCTGCACGTAGACGTCCATCAGGCTCAACATCGCCGGCACGTCGTCCGTGAACCCCGGCAGGAACACGCGGTCTGCGATCCCGAGGGCCCGGGCCTGGCTGGCGAGTCTCTTGTTTCCACGCCCAACCAGCAGCAGCCGCAGGTCCGGATGACTCTGCGCCAGCCGGTGAAATGCGTGAAGCAGCGTGAGCGCGTCCACGCTCTCGCTTGCCAACCGCGCCGTCAGCCCGATCACCACGTGTTTATCGGTCAGGCCCAGGCGGGCCATTGCCTGGGGGTCTTTCGGGCGGGGGGCGAACCGACGCACGTCTATCCCCGTGTACACCACGTCGATATAGTCGGCAGGCACGCCATCCTTTACCAGGACGTCGCGCACCGTGCCGGAAACGGCAACCAGGCGATCGGTGAAACGGCGGTACAGAAGCCGGCTGAAGGCTCCGCTGCGCAACGGCTCCATGTTATGCTTGGTGCGGACCAGAGACACCCCGCGCATCCCGAGCCGCGCCAGCGCCCCCAGCAGGTGGTCGCGCGCTCCGTGAGAATGGATGATCTGGAAGGCGGAGCTCCGAATGAAGCGCCTCAGCCTGGGGACCGAGGCAAACAGCTTCATCCCGATCATGGGGAGCCGAACGACGGAGACGCCCATCTGCTCCACCTTGTCGCCGAGCGCGCTGTCCGGGCGGCACGCCAGGCCGACCTCGTGGCCGCGCTTTTTCAGCCCCTTGATCACGCGGAACGTGCGCAGCGCCTGGCCGCTCAGTCTCCGTTTCTTCTCCAGGTGCAGTATCTTCATCTCACCACGCCAGGACGACTCGACGGAAGAAGTGGAGAAAGCCCATTCGTTTTCCCACCGTGAGCCGCGGCAGCCGCAGCGCATCCGCGCCGACTGCCGCCGCCCCCTTCTTCGTGGTGCACGCGGTCACGTATCCCGCGCTCCGCACCGCTTCGACGACCGTGTCGTTGTGGGCGCCGAACGGATAGCAGAAGTGGCGCACCTCGCGGCCAAGCAGGTCCTCCAGCGACTTCTTCGAGCCCTCCACTTCATCCCGTAGCTCCGCCGGAGAGCACTGGGTGAGCCGCCGATGCGTGCGGGTGTGGCTGCCGATGGTGACGCCCGACGCGGCCATCTCGTTCAACTGGGATCCGGCCAGCAGCGGCGGCGCAGTCTGTCCGTCCCAATCCACCCAGTCCGCGGTTCGCCGGTCGCTCGCCGCGTACACCACCGCCGGAATGCCGCGCTCCGCGATCACCGGAAGGGCGTGGTCATAAAGCTCGGCGAATCCGTCGTCGAAGGTCAGAATCACCGGCCGGCGAGATGAAACGGACTGCCCCGCCAGGAACGCGGGCACCATGTCAAGGTCGCAGAAACCACAGCCGAGGCGGTCCAGCAGACCGACCTGCCGGGCGAAGCGTGCCGGTGGGACGGTCAGCTTCTCGAACTCCCCCTGCCGCGGGGGACCGATGCGATGATAGGTCAGGATTCTTAAGCGGGCGCCGATGACGGACCCCTTTCCGTGATATCTCGCGGTCCCATCGCTCCAGGCCGCGATCAAGTCTACCCGGTCCGGCGCCCGATGACAAGCCGACACGAAGGAAACCGGGGACAGATAACTTTCTTTCGCCGGACAACGGACAAGCATTGCGCGGAGCGGATTGGCCCGGCGAAAAAAGTTATCTGTCCCCGCTTTCCCCGCGCCGCGTTGACACGGCTCCGCGGCGCTGCTAGACTTTGGTCGCGACTTGGTTGGGAGACACGACATGGACGTGGCGGTGGTGGGCGCGGGCGGCGATATCGGCCGACAGATCGCGACCCAACTGGTGGAAGAGGGCCTCATCGCGGCGCACGACCGGCTGCAACTGGTGGAGGCGCCGAATTCCGACGGCTTGAATGTCGCGCTCGGGCTGCGCAGCGATCTGGCCGACGCCTTCGGAGAGACCCTGCCCCAGGTCGACGTGGGGGCGGGCCCGGATGACCTGGTGGCCGACGTGGTGATCTTCGCGGCTGGGGCGACCGTGCCGTGCGACCCCGCGGCGGTCCGGACGCGAGAGGACCTGGGCGAGGCGAACGCCCCGGTGTTCGAGTCGTACGCCGCGGCGCTCGAGAAGGACGGCACGGGCGGCGAGATCGTCATTGTCGTGTCCAACCCCGTCGAGCTGGGCGTGGCCATCTTCGCCCGTCACGTCGAGCGGCACCGGGTCATCGGCATGGGCTCGTTCCTGGACACCATTCGTTTCCGGAACGAGATTGCCCGGTCGTTGGCGGTCCGGCGCCAGCGGGTGCGGGGGCTGGTGATCGGCGAGCACGGCCCGCACATGCTGCCGCTGTGGAGCACCGTGTCGGTCCAGGGCATGGGCGAGGAGTTGGCCGCGCAGAAGCTCGGGGCGCTGATGGCGGAGGGGGAGGCGGACCTGGCGGCGGAGCTCCGCAACGCGGCCCGGCAGGTGGCGGCGGGTGACATCGAGGCGGCATACGCGCAGGTCGACCGGCTCCCCGTCGCCGCCCGCGTGGCGCTGCGGCCGTACGTCACCCACTTCACCGGGGCCAAGACGGCGCTCGGGACCGCACAGATCGTCGTGCGCCTGACCCGCACGATCCTTTCCGGGAACGACACCCTGGCCGCGTGCCAGATGCGCATCGAGGGCGAGTTTCTCGGCCTGACCGGGACCATCGGCGTGCCCGTGCTGATGTCCAACGCCGGCATCGTCCGCGTCGAACCGCTCGAACTCACCGACGACGAGACCGCGCGGTTCCGCTCTTCCTTCGCCGCCGTGCAGGAGTTCCTCGCGAGGTTCTGACCATGAAGAAACGCATCGTGCAGTTGACCGTCCGCAACCGCTCCGGCATCCTCAACCAGCTCACCGACACGTTCGCCGAGCGCGGGATCAGCCTCGACCACGTGCTGTGTACGGCGGTGCACACGGAGCCCACCGTCGTGCTGGGGTTCACCGCGCCCGACGCCGTCGCCCACCACCTCTGCCGCGTTCTGGGCCGGCTGCCCGACGTGACCTCCGTTCAGGAGATCGACGCCGAGGCCCCCACCGTGCGGTCGTTTGCCCTGGTCGCGCTCAAGCGTGAGGGATTGAACGCGGACCTGCTCGAGGGGTTCCAGGTCATCGCGGAGGAAGCGGACCGCGTCATCGCCGACTGTGCCGACACCCCCCGGGGCCTGGACGCGCGCCTGGCGGCGCTCGAAGAGCGCGGCCTGCTGCTCCGCGCCATCGCCACCTCCGCCGCCATCTGAGGCGGCCGCCCGGTTTGTCCAGCCCGGTGTGGCCGCTGTGGCGGAACCCGACACGCCGGGCGAACGGGCCGAGACGTAACACCTGTCCGGACAGAGTCTTACATCTTTGCGCTTGACGCGAAGCCGCAGATGTTGTATTATAATTACAACACATCGGCCACTGGAGGGTGGTGACAATGACCGGGGCGGATGGATTCGGCGAGTTCTTCAAGGCGAGACGACGCAACCTCGGTCTCTCGCTGCGCGCGTTCTGTCGAAAGAACGGGCTTGACCCGGGGAACATGAGCAAGCTCGAACGGGGCGTTCTGGCGCCGCCGGAGGGGCGTGGGAAACTGGAAGCGTACGCTGCCATGCTGGGCCTCGAAGAAGGCTCCGACGACTGGTTTGAGTTCTTCGATCTCGCCGCGGCTGCCCGCGGAAGGATCCCTGACGGCCTGCTCGAAGATGACCGCGTGGTCCGGGCACTGCCGATCGTGTATCGGACCTTGCGCAAGGACAAACCGGAACGCGAGGAGGTGGAGCGTCTGATGGAACTGATTCGGGGAGCCTGGCGCGTTGATGATCCCAAGGCTTAGATGGCTGAAGCCCCATGAGATAAAGGCGCAGGCGGAAGGGGTTCTTGACCGGTTCCATCCTTCGCGCGAGTTGCCCATTCCCGTGGAGCAGATCGTCGACGTCGGCCTCGCCATCGACATTATCCCGCTTCCTGAATTGAGGGCTGGCTTCGACTTCGACGCGTTCATATCGAACGACCTGACATCCATCTACGTGGACGAGTATGTCTGTGAGCACTACGAGAATCGGTACAGGTTCACGTTGTCTCACGAACTCGGCCACCTCTGTTTGCACGATTACCTCTACAAGGCCTATACGATCGCTTCCGTGGATGACTTCCATCAGTTTAACGAAGCGCTGGATGCGAAGCAGAAGGCGGATATGGAATGGCAAGCGAATCGATTCGCGGGCTATCTCCTCGCGCCGGATTCTCAGATCGTCTCCTCGTGGAACGCCCTGTGGTCGGCCTTGAAAGAGATGATCGCTGAGGCCGAGCGGCACGGCTTCCGGGAACAGGACTACCGCGACAAGGCGCTGGAGGCGGCGAGCGAACGAATGTGCGAGGACTTCCAGGTCTCAGCCGATTGCATGAAGCGCCGGCTCCTCACCGCACTGGACGACGGGGTCTTGCAGCTGACGCCGTAGCGGCTCGCGGGCCGATCCTCTTGTTCGCTCAGGGCCGACCGCGACGAGCCCGCGCCCGCCGAGGGCGGGACATAGAGCGCACCCGCAAAAACTTCCGCGAAAACGAAAAAAGAAAAGATATTTTTACGGTAGCG
>CAZDHT010000124.1:0-14511 GCA_964505325.1 uncultured Planctomycetota bacterium
GAGTTCACGCGCGCCGCTGAAGTCGCCGGCCCGGACGAGCTCGTTCGCCCGCGCCACCTGCTTTTCGTATTCCTGCCTCGCGTCGCGTCGGAAGCGCTGCCGCTCGTTGTCCGCCCGTCTGCCCGACGTGGTGCCGTGGTAATCCTGCGCGACCTTCTTCATGGTTTCCATTGCCCGGCCGTACTTCCGCCCGTTGTCGACGAACTTCTGGGCTTTGAGCAGCGCCTCCCTGTACGCGGTTTTTGCCTCGAGCTCCCGCCTTTCGGCGTCCGACAGTTTGGGCTGCGGATCGGTCGGCTTGGGCGTGGTTAGTCCCTTGTCCGGGTCAGCCGCCTTCGTTGTGCTGAGTTCGGGACGTTTCTTGAGTTGTTCGATCTCGGCGAAAGCCGTTTTTAACTTCGCCCGCAGATCCGTGTTCTCTCGCTCCAGAAGCTCGGCGGCGCGCTGCTGCTCCCCCTCCAGGTCGGACAGCGCGACCCTTGCCTTGGCCTGAAGGACGGGGTCGACGATGCGTTTGGCCGTGTCACGGTAGATCTCGATTTTCTTCTTGTAGTCTTTGGGGTCGGTCTTGACCCAATCCTCAATAAGCTGGACGATCCGCCGGTCGTTGGCGGCGGCCGTCTCTGCTTCGTCACCCGGCGGGGTCTCCTGCTTCGCCTTCGCGGCTGGCTGGGGTTGGCCGTTCTTTTCCACGAGCGTCTTCACCAGCAGCGCCCCCAGCACCATGGTGGAGGCAATGAAAACGGCCAGCACGATGGCGAGGACCTGAACGCCCGTGTTCCGTTTGCGGCGCGGGGTTGCCGGGCTTGTCACCTCAAGCTCCTCGAGTTCCGACTTGCTCACCCCTACCGGACGCGCCGAGGCGATCACGCCGCTCCCCTGCCGGCCTCCGATCTCGCTGCCGCAGTGCGTGCAGGTGTATTTGTCACCGTGAAGCATTGCCGTCGTCTGCTTGCCGCAGTGTGGACAGCGCATCTTCTTCGGCTGCCCCATCTTCAGCACGCATTCGGGGCAGTAAAGCTTGCCGTCCACTTCCCGGAACGTATTGTTGTCCAGGTCTTTCAGCGACATCCCCCGGCCACAGGCGCTGCAAGTGGTCTCTTCCATGGTCGCAGCTTCCTATTCGTGCCAAACGGAGATCTGCCTCTATAGGAATGGTACTCCACGTTACGGAATCAGTCAAGGACGCGAACGTCTCGGACGCCTCCGTGTTTCATACACGGTTGCGGCGTCAGTTATTGCACGCCTCGGGCGCGATTTCCCTTGCATCGCGTAACCATCGCAATACGATTACGTGCCGTTACAGCAGAGGAGAGGAGCCAGCATGGGACACAACAGCCCAGGCTTCGAAGGGCCCAGAGGCACCAGGCCGGACGAGACCAAGAGGGTGATCGAGTTGGTCAACCGCGTCTTCCGGGGCGATGTGCAAGGCGACATGTACAGGCGCTTTCCGGTGCTTTTCGGCGACGAGAACCTGGGGAACTGCCGGATTGTGCTCGACGCCGGCCGGCCGGTTTCACATATTGCGTACCTCCCGCGCGATGCGGTCATCGGCGGCCCGACCATCTCCGTCGCTTGCATGGGCGCCGTATGCACGGACGAGGAGTACCGCGGCCGTGGCATCGCCAGCAGGATCCTCGACGACTGCGAGCGGAGAATGCAGGAGCAAGGCGTGGACGTCGTCATTATCTCCGGGGGACGGGGCCTGTATCTGCGGTGGGGCGCGCGGACCGTCGGCGAGCGGTACGAATACAGGATCACGCACGAGGACGCCCCGGCGCTCGCGGATGATTCAATGACGGTACGGCCGGGCGGGCCCGACGACACCTCGGTTCTCGCGGCCTTGTACGACACGAACCCGGTCCGGTTCGTTCGCTCACAGGAAGACTGGCAGACCTGGCTGACCGCGGGCCGCTGCTCGAACGCCGTAGGGTGCCCGATGATCGGGCAGGTCGACGGCAAGCCCGTCGCGTACGTCGTCCACAAGTACGAGAACATCCGCCAAGAACTCATCTCGGCAGCCGGAGAATGGGCCGGCGCGCCGGAGCACGTCGCCGGGATACTTGCCGTGCTGGCGACCGACCGCGAGCGGGATTACGTGGAAGTCAGCGCGGACCCCATCGCCGACGGCGGGCTCGTCCGACTGCTGGACGGCGCGGGCATCTACCGCAAGGTGACCCCCTTCGGCGCGACCGTTAAGGTACTCCGCCCGTCGGTGCTGTTCGAGAAACTGCGCGCGCGGTTGGAGTCACCCGCGCGCGACATCCGGATGACGGACGGCGGCGGCGGCGCGAGGCTGGAGCTGGGCGCCGACGAGCTCGCCTTGCCCGCCGAGGACGTGGCCCGCGCGTTCTTCGGTGACCCAGAGAGCGCCGTGCCGAAGAAGTTCGACGCGGCAGGAGCGCTCCGCCGAGCGGTGTTGGACACGTTTCCGCTCCCCCTCCCCCACTACGGCTACAACTACGCCTAGCCGGACTTCCGTTCGAGCGATTCGACGAGTTCGACGATGGCGTCCGTGTCGGCCATGCTCTCGATCACGGCATCCGCGCCGGGAAGCTGGTCAGGGGGGAACGTACTCGAGAACGCGATGACGTGCATCCCCGCCGCCTTCGCCGATTCGATGCCGGAGACGGAGTCCTCAAATGCCGTGCAATGCTGCGGCTCAACTCCCAGCCGCTCGGCACACATGAGATATGGTTCCGGGTGCGGCTTGTGCCGGCAGACGTCTTCGTTGGTGACGATGGCGCTCACGAGCTCTGCCAGGCCGAAGCGCTCGAGCACCGTGTTGACCGCCGCCAGCATCGCCGAGCTTGCGACGCCGATCCGCCGAGTCTTCGCCAGGCGACGCATTAGTTCGGGCAGCCCCTCAAACGTCTCGGACTCGGCGGCGACCATCCTGAGGAAATGGCCCCGCTTCTCGTCCCGCAATGCCTCCGGCGTGTCCGGCAGGCCGAACCTCTCGATTACCACGCCGGCGAAGGTCAGGTCGTGCCGCCCGATGCTCCAGGTATAGTCCGTGTCGGACACCACGACACCGCGCGGGCCGAATACCTTTTCCCACGCGACGCGATGCAGGGGCTCGCTGTTCACGAGCACGCCGTCGTTGTCGAACAGTACCGCGTTCATCCGGCTGGTGGTACGAGAAGCTGGGCGGGAAGCTTCGGTCAATTGATCTCAAGTCCGTCGAAGAGGGACTGGAGCGCGTCGGGGTTGGGTGCGTTCGCCAGGGCCTCACGTTTCGTGACCAGATGCCTCTGGGCCAAATCGTGGATGCTGTGGGTGAAGTCGATCATGCCCTCGCTGCCGCTTCGGCGCATTACGTCCTGGATTTTCTGATCTTCGCCCTCGTCGATGTGTTTTTGGATGGGCGGGGTGCAGATCATCACTTCATACGCCGGCACGCGACGGCGCCCCGGCTTCATGGAGCGCAGAAGCTTCTGGCAGAGCACGGCGCGGAGATTGAACACCAGGCTCTTGCGCACCTGGCGTTGCCTGTCGCCGGGGAAGAGGTCAAGCAGGCGGCCGATCGCCTGGGGCGCGCTGGCGGCGTGGAGCGTCCCGAACACCAGGTGGCCGGTCTCGGCGGCGCCCAGGCCCGTGGCAACCGTCTCTGCGTCCCGCATCTCCCCCATCAGGATGACGTCGGGGTCCTCGCGCAGCGCGTACTTGAGCGCGCTTTCAAACGTGTTAGCGTCGATTCCGATCTCACGCTGGTTGATGAGCGCCTTGTCGTCCTGGAAGATGTATTCGATCGGGTCTTCCAGCGTCAGGATGTGGCATTTCCGTGTGTGATTGATGTGGTCGATCATGGCGGCGAGGGTGGTGGACTTGCCGCTGCCGGTCGCCCCGGCCAGGACGACCAGGCCGGAATCGCTCTTGCAGATTCGTTTGAGCGTGGCCGCCGGCATCAACAGTTCTTCAAACGTCGGGACGACCGGGTTCACGTAGCGCGCCGCCATGCTGACCACGCCCCGCTGATAGAAGATGTTGACCCGCACCCGGCACTCCTTGGCGGTCGAGTGCGCCAGGTCGACGCTGCCGGTGGCCTGGAGCACTTCGCGTTGGTCGTCGTTGAGGGTCGAGAACGCGAGCGACTCGGCCTGCTCGACGGTGACGGGCGGCATGTCCAGCGATCGCAGGACCCCGCCGATGCGCATCATGATGGGCGAGCCGACCTTCAGGTGCAGATCGGATGCGCCCAACTGCGGCATCGTGTCGAAGAACACATCGATTCCCGCTTCGTCGGCGGGGCGGTCGCTACGATACGGCATCCGGGCCTCCATTCCTGTCGAGCAGCCCATGGGCCGCGGATTATACGAAGGCGCACAAATCCTTTCAAGCACCTCAGGTCAGTTACATGTTCGGCTGTTAGGGCGGTAAGTTCAGCGGAGTTGTCGTTTCGAGAACCGGAGCGGGACACAGCGGAGCCCTACTAGCCCTCCAGCGGAAGGCCCCGTTGTTCCGGCTGCGCTATCCGTTGATGGGGCGTTCGTTGAGCGGCTTGCACGCGTAGCCCTCACCGGCGCTCGGCAGCGGCTGGACCGGCTCGCCGAGCAGGAACTCGCCCTTCTGGATCCACTCCTTGAGGATCTCCGTGATCTCGACCGCCTTGGGATAGCTGGACAGTGCCGCGGTCGGCACTTCCTTGCCCTGGACGGTGATCTTGCCGGCCCGGAGTTCCGCGTAGGTGACCTCGCCCAGGTCGCCCGGCTTGCAGTTCGGATACGCTTCGCTGTAGTCGATGATCGGGGCGGTGATGTCGGCGTCGGTCACGGCCGTGTACTGGCAGATCTCCTCGTTCAGGATGGGGATGGGAATTCCGAGCCCGACGGTCAGCGTGCATCCGTAGCCGCGGAAGGACGTGCCCACCAGGAATTCGGGCGACATGTGCTTCAGGTCGCCGAGCACGGCGAGCGTTCCGGCGCCGCCCCGGGGCACGCCGTTGTCCCGGCGCGGGACGTTCGGGTTGTGCTGGGTGCCGTGCCACACGATGTAGCCGACGCCGCCGCCGAGGAAGATCCGCGTACCGATGCCCAGCGTCTTGTAGTACGGATCGTTAAGCAGCGGTGAAAGCTGCCCCGCGCTGCAGTAGTTGGCGTTGCCCAGATTCGCCTTCAGCACGCCCATGTACGTGTAGATGATCCGGTCCGACACGTTGACCGCGCAGTTGTAATTCTGGTAGCAGTTGCGCGGGTTGAACAGGACCGCCTCGTTCAGATCCTTGATGTTGATGTACGTTTCGAGCTTCCTGCGCGGGTAGCAGTCCGTCCCGTAGGCGCGGGCGACGAGCCCGATGTCCTTGCCCGCCACCAGGTCCTGGATGACGTGGCCACCGCCATACTTGAACGCGCCCGGGTAGACCTTGTTGAGCGGGTCATCCTCGGCCACTGCGGTGGCGCCGATCTGGATGTCGACCGCGGCGAGGCCGGCGTACACGGGCACATCATTCAGTGTGGTCTTGCCGCCGCCGAACTTCATGCGCGGGCTGGTGTGGCCCACGTTCAGGTAGGCGCCCGAGGAACACATCGGCCCGAACGTCCCCGTGGTGACTACGTCCACCTCTTCCGCCGCCTTCTTGACCCCTTTCTCGGCGACGATGTCGATGATCTCCGCCGCGGTTACGACCACCGCCGCTCCCTTTCGTATCTTCTCGTTGATCTCGGCTACGGTCTTCGGCACGCTGCACCTCCTGGCGAATCGTTCACCTGAGAGTCAAACCATCGTTTCAGACATCATCGGAAGAGAGTTCAGGAGAGGGCCCTTTCGGGCCTGGACATGCCACATAGGGCGTGCTTCCCCCGTCCGGCCGCGGTGGCCGCGACCGTACGTCTGCGTTTCGGTGCAGAGCGCGGCCGAGCGCCGCTTCCGGCCTTCTGACGGCTTCGCCCGTCGCGCAAGAGCTTGAAGACCGCGCACTCCGGGCAGTTGGTGCCGCGGGCGCCCGCGGCGGGCCGGCTGTCACCGGCGCAGAAACTCCCCGTGAGCAGCCAGCACATCTCGCCCTGGTTGAGCTTGTATGCGGGGCATGCGAGGCGCGCCGGAGCCGCACACCGCTTGACCTCCCAGCAGTTGGCGGCGCACTGATGCGTGCCAAGACGATGCGAAGCCAGAAGCAACGTCAGGATTCGGACGCGACGCGGCGAGGGGCGCCGCGTGCCCAGTTCGTAGCTCCGCGCCACGTCCGCAGAAACACCCAGCAGCTCGGCGAACTCCTCCAGGCTCCTGCCGAGCCCGCGACGGATTTCGGCGATCAGTCCTGGCGAGACGGATTGAATCCTCAACGGAATCATACGCGCTTTATATCCGAGCGACCGTTCGGTGTCAAGACAAATTTACCGCGCATTTTCGTAGGATTTCGCCAAAGGACCAACCGCCGCCCTGGTCCGCCGCCGCCCTGCTTCGCAGGGGCCCTGGCCGTGTTTTGACATTTCGTCGTGACGTTGGTAGTATGCCCTATCGAGCGCGGGCGTCTCGCAGGGACAGGTCAATGCCGAAGAAATGCCTGATCATTGCAAACCCGATCTCCGGGCTCGGATTCGGGCGCCGGAATGCCCCGCTGCTCGAAACGCAACTGCGCGAAAACGGCTATGAGGTCGAGCTGTTCTGGACGACCGCGCAGGGCGCCGCCCGCGCCGCAGCGGAAGAGGCGGACGCCGACGACGTGTCGGTCATCCTGTGCGTCGGGGGCGATGGCACGCTGAACGAGATCGTCAACGGCGTGGGCGACAAACGCATCCCCGTGACCATCTTTCCAACAGGGACCGGCAATGTGCTCGCGAAAGAGTACGGTATTCCGTACAACGTCTCGCGCGTCTGCGAGATGATTGTCCACGGCCGGACGAAGTGGCTCGACGTCGGCGTCATCGGCGACCGCCGCTTCATTCTATTTGCCGGGGCCGGCTTCGACGCGGCCGTCACGATGTCATTGCAGCGGCGCCGCACGGGCCGGATCAGCATGCTCAGCTACGTGTCGCCGGTCCTGAGGGCCCTGGTCACTTACCGGTTCCCGGAAATAGAGGTGACAGTCGACGGTCAGCTCGCCGGGACTGCCACCTGCGTAATCGTCAGCAACGTGCACAGCTACGGCGGCCCGTTCGAGTTCACCCAACAGGCCGATCCGACGGACGGCCTGCTCGACGTCTGCCTGATGCGGGGACGGAGCCGTTGGGACCTGGTCCGCTACATGTGGGGCGGGCTGCGGCGCCGCCTGCTCCGATACGAGGACACCAAGCACCTGCGGGGCGCGGTGATCGAGCTCGACTCGAAGTCCGACGTGCCCCTTCAGGCGGACGGCGATTTCATCGGGCATTCGCCGGTGAAGATCGAGCTGCTCCACGCGCGACTACCGGTGATCGTGCCATAAGGCGTTCATCGACGATGGACTGGGAAGAGATCGAGCTGGAACTGGCATCCATCGCCCAGCGGCTGGGCATCGAGGTGCGTCACATCCGCTACGAGGGCGAGGGCGGGTTGTGCCTCATCCGCGGCAAGCGCGTGCTGGTGATCAACGACTGGCTCGACTCGCCCGACCGCGCCGCCGTGATGGCCAAGGGGCTGGCTACACTGCCGGAGGTCGACCAGATGTACGTGGTGCCCGAGGTCCGGCGACTCTTCGAGAAGTATGCTTCGGAAGGACATGACTCATGAAGCTCGCCGAATTCCAGCGGTTGATCGAACGAATCTATTTCGAGCGCGACAAGGCCCGCGGGGCGAGCGGGACGTTCATGTGGTTTCTCGAGGAGGTGGGCGAGCTCGCCACCGCGCTCCGTGAGAATCAAGACCGGCAGCAGCTCGCCGAGGAGTTCGGGGACGTCCTCGCCTGGCTATGCACGCTGGCGAGCATCTCGGGCGTCGAGATGGCGGAGGCGATCCAGAAGTACGCCGACGGCTGTCCCTACTGCCACCAGACGCCGTGCAGTTGCTCGAATAAAAAGTGAGGAGAGCTATGGAAGCACCGGGGCGTGGGAGCGCGGAAACATCAGGCGTGAGGTCTCTGCCTATCCGTTGCGCCGCGTGTGTTTGAGATGGTAGAATTGTAGGTCGTGGGAACGAGTTCGCTCGGGAGGGCGTTCGAGAATGGCCAAGCGCAAGGGCAGCCTGCTGCTCCAACTGACCGTCAGCCTCAGCCTGGCGATCGTGTTCCTCAGCCTCGCGTCGTTCTACTACCAGTATCAGGTCGAGAAACACATCTTGATGGGAAGCATCCGCAGCGACCTGATGCGCCAGGCCGGCCTGCTGCGGGCCTGGCTCGAGAAGGCGGCGACCCCCGAAGGGCGCGAAAAGGTTGCCGCGCAGTATATTGAAACCGTCGACCATCTGGACAAGGTCAAGCAGGAGATCATGGTCGTCGACGCGCAGGGCAAGGCCGTGGCGACCAACATCGAAAAAGCCACCGGGCACCCCCTCCTGGACGAGGTGATGGCCAAGGACGCCCCTGCCGAGGGGAAGTGTCTGGAAATGGACGGCAAGTACATCATTGCCCTTCCCTGCTACGTGGACCAGAAGCTCGTGGCCGGGGTACTGCTCAAGCAGCCGCTCACGGCGGTCGGTCGGCTCGCGGATTCGCTCATGTTGGGCGCGTTCGTGCTGCTGGCCATCACGCTTGTCATCATCGTGCTCGTGGTCCACTACGTGCTGCGGGTCAAGGTGCACCAGCCGATGCAGGCGATCTTCATGCAGCAGTACCGCATCCGCGAGGGCGACCTGGCGAAGATCGAGGCGGAGGATCCCGCCAACGAGTTCTCCGACCTCTACGCGATGTATAACGAAATGGTTGTCCGCATCGCCGAGCAGAAGAGGGCCATCTTCGACCAGAAAGACCACGTAGCGCTCGCCCAGCTTGTGCGGCAGACCATCGCCAAGCTGACCAGGCCGCTGGACGAGATTCTCACCAAGAGCCGGGCGCTCCTCGAGCAGCCGTCCTCGTTGTCCGACACGGACCGCGTGACGTTGAAGGAGGTCATCGCCAACATCACGCGAATGGCCCGCGAGCTCAAGGCGATCGTCGTGGAAGGCGACAAGAGCGCCACGTGGCTCAAGCGCGAGGCCGAGAAGGTCGACGAGCACACCAAGGATTCTGGCGACGGCGAAACCGGGGCCGGTGCGTAGCCGATCAGCGCCCTCCCCTCCCCGCTTGCGTTCGCTCGACAACCAGCCAGTAACCGATCATGCGCGGATCGCCCTTTTTCGCTTGGGCCTCATCCCACCCTTGCGAATAGACCCCGACCCGATTGAGCTTCTTGTCGTGCTCGTAGACCATTCTCCCGCCCGGCCCTGCGGATCTCGGCAAGTGCGGTGCTGTTACGTGCAACACTTTCCCGCAGTTCCTTCAGCACCCAGTCTTCAAGTTTCCTGGCCTTTGCAATGGACCCCACTCCGTTGCGGACTGACAGCTCCCCGTAGGCTTTCGGCGAGAGGTCGTTCTCCGCCACGAGCTTCCGCGCGCGCTCCAGCGCTCCCACCACCGTTGGAACGCTATTGGCCTTTCTCATCCGGGCGTTGTACTCGTCCATGTACTCCTGCAACGTCTCCGGCTTGTTACCGAGGCCAGAGCATCCGCCGCAGACACCCCAAACACACAGGGCGACCAACGCAACGGCAACCGTGTTTCTCACGAATGTGTCCCTTTTCGCCGATTTCCCCCGCCCGATTCGGGGCGCCCTCATAACCCCCTCCGCCACAATCGGTTACAAATCCTCATAGTGCCAGGCACTATGACACTATGACACTAGGCACTATGACACTATGACGACTCACTATCGCGTCATCTTCGGTTCGGGGATTTCGTGGAGGAGCATGCGGACCAGCTCGACGGTGTCGATGCCTTCGGCCTCGGCCTGGAAGTTGGCGCCCAGGCGGTGCCGCATGACCGGGATGGCGACGTCGCGGATGTCCTGCGGGTCTACGTTCAGCCGGCCGTCCATTGCGGCCATGGCCCGCGCCCCCATCACCAGCGCCTGCCCGGCCCTCGGCCCGGCACCCCAGTCGATCATCTCACGCACGAACTTGGGCGCGCGCTCGTCCTTTGGCCGGCTGGCGCGCACGATGTTGGTGGCGTACTTGATCACGTAGTCGGACACGGCGATGTGCCCCACCACCTCCTGCATCCGCAGGATGTCCTGGGCCGTGAATACCGGCTGGAGCTCCTTGTAGCTGCCCAGCGTCGTGAACCGGATGATCTCCTCCTCTTCCTCCTGCTGCGGATAGTCGACGAAGATGTTGAACATGAACCGGTCGAGCTGCGCCTCGGGCAGCGGGTAGGTGCCTTCCTGTTCGATGGGGTTCTGTGTGGCAATGACGAAGAACGGCTCGGCCAGGGAGAACGTCTCGTTGCCGACGCTGACCTGCTTCTCCTGCATTGCCTCGAGCAGCGCGGCCTGCGTCTTGGGCGGGGTCCGGTTGATCTCGTCGGCCAGGATGATGTTGGCGAAGATCGGGCCGCGCAGGAACTGGAACGACCGCCGGTGCGTCCGTTCGTCCTCCTGCATCACGTTCGTGCCGGTGATGTCGGACGGCATCAGGTCCGGCGTGAACTGAATTCGTCTGAACGACAGGCGGATAATCTGTGAGATGGCGCGCACCATCAGCGTCTTGGCGAGGCCGGGCACGCCGACGAGGAGGCAGTGGGCGCGGCAGCAGATCGCCGCCAGCATCTCGTGGATCACCTGCTTCTGGCCGATGATCGCCTTCGCCATCTCCTTCATCATCAGGTCGCACTTGTTGGAGAAGTCGGCGACCAGTTCTTCGATGTTCACGGGGCCATTCGACACGTTGTCCTCCCGTCATTTCTGCAAACAGACCAACGGCTATTTCGGCGCGCGGCGCACGTAGATACCCTCGCCGGTCTTCGGCTTGTACCGGGTCGTCACCAGTCGCATGATCGTCTCGCCGACGGACCTCAGCTCGGCCAGGTTCCGGTTGCGCCTGCGGATGTAGAACGTCTTGTGCAGCTTCGCCACCAGCGGCTCGACAAGCGTTACGCCGTATTGCCCGGCCGATATCTCGTTCTTGATGAACCCGACCAGCACGTAATCGATCTTGGGGGGAGGCGGCGGCTTGGGCTGGTCGTCGTCCGGCTCCGGCTTTACGACCTTCGGCATCCTGGCGCGGTGCTTGGCGAGAAGGCGCCGTGCCTGCAGATAGCGCCCCCGGTTCTTCCCGATGGCGGAGTAGTCCTTGACCGGCGTCTGGATCTTGTTAACGTCGTCCACGAACCGGATCTCGGTCCAGCCTTCAAACGCGGGGAACACGATGGGGAACGTGGCTGTCTCACCCTGGTTGATGGCCGGCGGGGCAAGTACGCGCGCTCTCGCGCCCAGCAACTCCTTCAACGTGGGGTCTTCGGGCACAAGGGACTCCACGGGCTTGCCGGCGGCGTCTTTCAGCGGCCGGCCGTCCCTTTCCACGGCCGCTCGCATGGCCCCCAACTCCAGCTTCACGCCGGACAAATTCGCCACCGCCACCATCACCCACGAATACTTCTTCGGGTCGAGCGGCAGCAGGGCGGCCTCCTCGCGGGTGGGCATCCGAAGAGCGATCTCGACCATGCCCGGCTGAAGGCCGTAGTACGTGCGGGGCGCGCCCTTGGGGTACATTGCCGCGGCGAGCAGGATCGAGTCGAGCGCCGGATCATACTTCGCCGCCTCGTACAGGCGAACGGCCTCCAGCACCATCGCGTCGAGCAGCTTGTGGGGGTTCCGGCCCGAGTACTCGACACAGGTGCGCTCCAGCCGCTTCAGCGTCTTGACGGCGCGGCGAATCTCGGCAGTGCCGGCCTCCGCCGCGTGCGCCTGGGGGATCGCCAGGCCGGCGGCGAGCACAAGTCCAACTTGACAGGCTCGGAAACCGAGCCTACAATGATTTCCGAGCATGGCGGACCCAAAAGACAAGACGAGCGCGCCTCCAGAAGTGCCGGACGATGGACCGCGCGACCCGGTCAAACGGCGCAAGCAGGCCTTCTGGATGGTCCTGATCTGCCTTATAGTCATCATAGTGACGTTCGTCATGATAGTCAATGAGTTGACGCACTAGGCCCGCCAGGAGGACCATACGCTTGCCCAAGCCACCCGGCCTGACACTTGCGGCCCTCAAATCCCGGCTGGCCGACGGCCGGATTGCGCCGGTGTACCTCATCAGCGGCACCGAAAGCTTCCTGGCGGACGAAGCGATGCGTTCCATCGCCGCGGCCATCAAGGCGAAGGCCGGCGACTACGCCCGCAGCTACTATCACGGCGACGAAGCCGACCTCGCCACCATTCTCGGTCTGCTGCGGACGATGGACCTGTTCAGCCCCAACCGGCTGGTGATCGTGTCGCCCGCCGACCACTTCGTGCAGCGACACCCCGCTCCGCTGGCAGGGTACGCGTCGGCGCCGCCCCCACACGCTTTTCTGGTGCTGGTTGTCGTCAAGGCGGACGCCCGGAAGAAACTCACCAAGGCCGTGGAGAGCGCGGGCGGACTGGTCGCATGTCGCCAAGTCTACCCGCGCGACATCGTTCCGTGGATCATGGTGCGGGTCAAGGCGATGAACCGTCAGATCGAGTCGGCCGCGGCCGCCCGGCTCGCCGACTTCCTCGGCACCGACCTGGGCACCATCGCGGGCGAGTTGGACAAGCTCGCCACGTACCTCGGCGACCGGAAGAAGATTACGGCGGCCGACGTGGACGCGGTCTCCCTGCGCGACCGGAGCCGCGTGGTGTTCGAAGTGACCGATGCCATAGGCCGCCGCCGCCCGGGCGAGGTGCTCACCATACTCAACGGCCTCCTCGAGAGCGGCGAGAATGCCCTCAAGATCCTGTTCTGGGTCTCGCGGCACATGCGCCAACTGTGGACGGCCAAGGAGCTTATCAATCGGGGACAGGCTCCCATGGCGGCCGCACGTCAGGCCGGGGTCCGCTTCTTTGTCGAGCAATTCCTGGCGCAGGTCGACACGTTCAGCGTGGGCGAACTGCGGCGAAACTGCTCCGCACTGACCCGGTGCGAGGCCACCCTCAAGAGCTCCGGGATGGATGAGAGGATACTGTTGGAGACGACATTCGTGCGGCTCCTGCGGCGAGGTGAGAAAGCCGCCGCGGCCCGGGCCGTGTGATTGACAGAGCACGCGCGGCGGGTACAATTCCGGCGAGGCAACGAACGCGCCAAGGAGTGAGGCGGTGAGACGATTCCTGATCGCAGCGGGTCTGCTGATTGGCGGCGGCCTCGCCAGTGCGGCCGAACCCCCAGCTCCCCCGCCCGCGGAGACGAAGCGAGTCTATCCCGCCACGTATCGGATCCTCGTGAAATACGACAAAGCGACGGTCGAGATGATCAAGCGCGAGATCCGCCAATACATCAAGAAGGCCCTGAAGCAGCGCCAGCGACGCCGCGCACTGTCGCGTCTCGCGATCGAGGAGGAGCTCAACGCCGCGATTCAAAAATACAAAGGGGACGCCAGCAAGCCCGGGAAGTGGCGGCTGCTCCGGCTCGAAGCCGTCCGCGACCAACTCGAACTCGCCCGGCGCTCCAGAATCCTCGGCAACGCTCTGCTCGCCACGTCAGTGGATAGCTGGCGGCGCGCCAAGCGCGAGGAGCAGATACTGGCCGAGGCCGCCCTCCGGCGCCTGGAGGCAGTGCTCGCACAGATCAAGGCCGAGGAACGAGCCGAACGCCGCGAGCGCGCGCCGGTGGTGCCCCCGCACGAATGAAAATCAAGTCCCTTCATCCGTGGCCGAGGGATTACCACCGCGCGGTCGCTCTCCAGGATCGCCTTCGGTCGCGCGTCGTGATCCAGCCGCTTCCGAACGTCATCCAGCACGTCGCCGGCGCCGATGTCTCCTACGACAAAGGAAGCGATCTGATGCACGCAGCGGTGGTCGTCATGCGGCTGCCGGGGTTCGAGATAACCGAGACACAGAGCGCGTCGGTGCGCGTCCCGTTTCCTTACATCCCCGGGCTGCTGAGTTTTCGAGAGGCCCCCGCGCTGCTGGCGGCGTTTCGCAAGCTGGTGTGCCGACCGGACGCCGTGGTGTTCGACGGCCAGGGCATCGCGCACATGCGGGGGATCGGGCTGGCGTCACACGTGGGCCTGTGGCTTGGCATACCTTCCGTCGGATGCGCCAAGTCGCGGCTGGTGGGCGAGCACAGTGAGGTCGGGCCGGCGCGCGGGCGCCGCGCCGCCCTGCGCTATGAAGGCCGGATCATCGGCTCCGTGCTTCGAACTCGCGACGACGTGAAGCCGGTCTTCGTATCGCCAGGGCACCTGGCGGACATCCCTACGGCCGTTCGCCTTATCCTGCGCTCCGCCCCACACTTCCGCCTGCCCGAGCCGACGCGCGCCGCCCACCATCTCGTCAACCGAGTCCGGGTCTGGTCCGCCCCCAGTGTGCCGCGGTGAGAGTTGACGTTCTTCGGGGACCGTACAGAGTAAGGAGGAGCGGGAAAGGGGCGAAATGGAAACAAAGAGTTCTGTGCCGCCCTTTCGACGGGTACGTGCCTAGCGGATTGCCACCACCGGTTGGACGGGTACGTGCCTAG
>CAZDHT010000125.1:0-14507 GCA_964505325.1 uncultured Planctomycetota bacterium
GCCCGACGGGTCCCCCGCAGTTGAGCGCAAGACGTGGTACCCACGGTGGCCGTACGTTGCCACTTTGGTTTTGGCCGTGTCGATAGGTGGGTTTGCGCTCGGCAAGTCGCCCAACCCCATGGAGAGCGCGGTCAAAGTCTTCAAGAGCTTAGTGGGGCTGTACCCGTCGATGGCCGCGAAGTTGTGGGCGTTCGCCTTCTTTGCGTTTCTGGCGGTCATCGGGAACAAGCTGATATGCGGTTGGGTCTGCCCGTTTGGCGCGCTGCAGGAACTGATCTATCAGCTGCCGATCTTGAGGAAGTTCAAGAAGCGCAAGCTTCCATTCGTGGTGTCAAACAGCGTCCGCGGGGCGCTGTTTGTAGTCACGCTGCTGCTGCTGTTTGGGATCGTGGGCGGGCGCAAGGGATTCGTGATCTACCATTTTGTGAACCCTTTCAACCTGTTCAATCTCGACATCGAAACGGTCACGGTGGGCGCGACTATCGTGGTGGCACTGGTGGTGTCTTTCGGATTCTACCGGCCGTTCTGTCAGTTTATTTGTCCCTTCGGTTTCATGAGTTGGCTTCTCGAGCGACTGAGCATCTTTCGCGTGAAGATTGACCGTGGCCGCTGCACCAACTGCGGCGCGTGCGCTGCCGCCTGCCCGCTGGATGCCGCTAAAGGTCGCGTTGCCGGCAAGGTGTTCCCCGCCGACTGTTTCAGTTGCGCTCGCTGCCTCAACGTTTGCCCGGTGGATGCGATCCGCTACGGGCTCGTCGGGAAGAAGGCCACGGTCCAATCACCGGAGAAGGGTGGCGGGACGCCGCCAGACCGCCGCTGAAGCTTCAGCTTTGCCCACAAAACGAGACCCCGCTCTTCGCGGGCCGGTAAGGGTCCTGACACCTGTTGCCGGACATCTGTTGCCACCGGGGCCGTTCTACATCCTGCTCAAGAAGCGATACGCGGCCGTGCCTGATCTCCTCCGGAATGCGGCGGCCGGAGGGGCCTTTTCGGTGCGGCTTGATTCGCGTCGCGGTCACGGATATACTATGTCTTGGGGGTTGTTCGCTCTGTCGTGTCGGCAGGGAGGGAAGCGGTGCTGATTATTGGCGAGAGGATCAACGCGACGCGGAAGCGCATCCGCAGCGCGATCCTGCGGCGTGATGCGGATTTCATCGGACAGGAAGCTCGCAAGCAGTCTGTCGCCGGGGCGGACTACATCGACGCCAACGCGGGCATCGAGCCGGAGCGCGAGCCCGAAGATCTCAAGTGGCTGGTGCAGACGATCCAATCGGAAGCCGACTGTCCCGTGTCGCTCGACAGCACGAACGTCGAGGCGCTCCGGGCGGCTCTGCCCGCGCACAAGGGCGCCCCGATGGTCAACTCGATCACCGGCGAGTCCGGACGGTACGAGGCGGTCCTGCCGCTGGTGAAGGAGCACAACGCGCTGGTGGTTGCGTTGACGATCGGCCCCAAGGGGATGCCGACCAACGTCGAGGAGCGGCTCGAGGCGGCGCGGGGGATCGTCGACCTGCTGCGACCCCATGACATTGCGCTGGATAGGGTCTATTTCGATCCGATAATCTACGCAGCGGCGACGGACGGAAATGCGGGCAGGATCGCACTCGAGACCGTGCGCGGACTGAAGAGTGAGTTCCCAGAGGCGCACGTCACGTGCGGGCTGAGCAATATCTCCTTCGGCCTTCCGCGCCGCAACGTGCTCAATCGGACG
This sequence comes from uncultured Planctomycetota bacterium, assembly GCA_964505325.1. Classification (GTDB taxonomy): domain Bacteria; phylum Planctomycetota; class PUPC01; order PUPC01; family PUPC01; genus CAZDHT01. The sequence continues at coordinate 1,712 of CAZDHT010000125.1, forward strand.
TTTCTGCCGATGCTGCTCTCGGCGGGGCTGGACTCGGCGATAATCGACCCGACGGAGCCGCACATGATGGCCGCAGTGCTCGCCGCCGAAGCCATACTGGGTCGTGACGAGTTTTGCATGAACTACATCACCGCCGAACGCGCCGGTAACCTGGGCGATGGAGCCAAGCCGGCCGGAGCTGGGCCAAGAGCGTACGCAACGGAGAGCCACGATGCTGTGTGAGAACTGCAACGAGAGGCCGGCCACGTTTCACGTGGTCGAGATCACAGACGGCGAGAAGCGCGAAGTCCACCTGTGCGAGGAATGCGCTCGCGAAAAGAAGATTGCGCTGCCGCCCAGTTTGTCGCTCAATGAAATCCTCAGCAGCCTGATGGAGGCGCACGCGGACAAGGACGTGCCCGAGCTCAGTGACGTGGCCTGTCCGAGTTGCGGCATGACATACGCCGAGTTCAAGCAGGGCGGGCGTCTGGGATGCCCGCGAGGTTACGCCGTGTTCAAGAAGGGCCTGCTGCCCTTCCTGGACCGAATTCACGGCGCGACCACGCACCGAGGAAAAGTGCCGCATCAAATCACGCGGGACGCGGGCCAGGCGGCGGAGTTGCTGCGGCTGCGCCGGGAACTGAACGCCGCCATCGAGAACGAACGATACGAAGAGGCGGCGAGACTCCGCGACCGGATTCACACACTCCGCGAGGGGCGGTAGCGACATGGATCTCAACACACTTGCCAGACACGCCGGCGAATGGCTGCGCGGAACGGGTGCCGATGCCGACATCGTCATGTCGTGCCGAATCCGTCTGGCGCGGAACGTGCCCGACGTGCCGTTCGTCGCCCGTTGCACCCCGGAGCAGAAAGCCGAGCTGGCCGCGATGCTGAGCGAGAGGGTCCTCGATGCGGACATCGGCGAAGGCGCTCAGTACATGTCGCTCGAAGACGTGGATCAGATCGACCGTCTGTTTCTCGTCGAGCGGCATCTGATCAGCACCGAACACGCCGAGGCCGATGGGGCGCGCGGCGTCGCATTCGACGTCCGCGAGACGATGAGCGTCATGGTCAACGAGGAAGACCACCTGCGGATTCAGGCGTTCCGCTCCGGGTTTCACCCGGAGGAGACGTGGGCAGCTATCGACGCTCTGGACGACCGGATCGGCGAGAGGGTTCAGTACGCGTTCTCCGAGCAGCTCGGCCACCTGACGGCATGTCCCACCAACGTGGGCACCGGCATGCGGGCGAGCGTGATGCTGCACCTGCCGGCGCTGGGGATGACCCGCCAGATCGAGCAGGTCGTTCACGCCGTCCAGAAAATGGGCCTGGCGGTCCGCGGGCTGTACGGAGAAGGAACGCAAGCATCCGGCGGCCTGTACCAGGTGTCGAACCAGATGACGCTGGGCAAATCGGAGCTTGAGATCATTGGAAATATCGCCAGCACCGTGCCGACCATCATCACCATGGAACGCAAGGCCCGCGAGGCGCTGATGGCGCAAAGCCGGGAACAACTCGAGGACAAGATCTGGCGGTCCTACGGTCTGCTGCGCTCGGTGCGGGTCATCAGCTCGGGCGAGACGATCGATCACCTGTCGCACCTGCGCCTGGGCGTGAACCTGGGGCTGGTCGGCCGCCTCGACATGGGGACGATCAATCAGCTCTTCATCCTGACCCTTCCCGCCCATCTCCAGAAGATCGAGGGGAGAGAGCTGGAGCCGAGACAGCGGGACATTGTGAGGGCGAATTTCATACGAGAAACGCTCGGCGAAGCCTGAGCGGCGACGTGACCGAGTGAGAAGATCTGAGTTACGGAGTGTGACCTGATGATTGACAGATTCACTGACCGTGCACGCAAGGTCATCATGTACGGCAAGCAAGAGGCGCAGCGCCTCGGCCACGACTACCTCGGCACGGAGCACATCCTGCTCGGGCTGGTCAAAGAAGGCACCGGCGTTGCGGCCAACGTCCTGAAGGCGCTCGGCGTGGACCTGAAGCGCATCCGCGCCGAGGTGGAGCGCCTGGTCCAGTCTGATCCGACCGCCGGCAAGCCCCCGCTCAAGACGCCGGGCGAGCCGCGGTACACGCCTCGGGCGAAGCGCGTCCTCGAGCTGTCGCTGGACGAGGCCCGCAGCCTCAGCCAGAGCTACATCGGCACCGAACACCTCCTGCTGGGCCTGCTGCGCGAAGGGCAGGGCGTCGCGGCGCAGGTGCTCCAGAACCTCGGGCTCAAGCTCGAGAGCGTCCGCGAGGAAGTCCACTCGTTCCTTGGAACGGCCGACCTCCTGGTCGGCGAGCAGGCGGCCGGGCCGGGCACCAAGAAGCAGAAGTCCGAGACCCCCGCCCTGGACTCCTTCGGCCGCGATCTTACTCAGTTGGCCAGAGAGAACATGCTCGATCCGGTGATCGGCCGGGAGCGTGAGATCAAACGGTTGACTCAGGTCCTTTCGCGCCGCACGAAGAACAACCCGGTCCTCCTCGGCGAGGCGGGCGTCGGCAAGACGGCCATCGTCGAAGGGTTCGCCCAAGCCAATGTCGTCGGAGACGTGCCGGAGCCGCTGCGCAACAAGCGCATCGTGGTGCTGGACCTGGCGATGATGGTCGCGGGGACGAAGTATCGCGGCCAGTTCGAGGAACGCATCAAGGCCGTGATGAACGAGGTGCGCCGCAGCAAGAACGTCATTCTGTTCATCGATGAGCTGCACACGCTCGTCGGAGCCGGCGGAGCCGAAGGTGCCATTGACGCCTCGAACGTCCTCAAGCCGGCGCTCTCGCGCGGCGAGATCCAGTGCATCGGTGCCACCACCCTCGACGAATACCGCAAGCACATCGAGAAGGACGGCGCCCTCGAACGGCGGTTCCAGACCATTATGGTCGACCCGCCCAGCAAGGACGAGACCATCGAAATCCTCAAGGGCCTCCGCGATCGGTACGAAGCACACCACAGCGTCCGGATCACCGACGAAGCACTCAGGCAGGCGGTCGAACTCGCGACGAGATACATCAGCGGCCGGTATCTCCCCGACAAGGCCATCGACGTGATCGACGAGGCGGGCGCCCAGGTGCGGATGGCCGCTACGACCAAGCCGCCCGGCCTCAAAGAACTGGAGCAGAAGGTAGAACGGGTCATCGCTGAAAAGGAGGCCGCCGTTGCCAGCCAGGACTTCGAGCGGGCGGCGCAACTGCGCGACCAGACGGAGAAGGTCAAGGCCCAAAAGGAGGCCGAGTTGGCCAAGTGGCGCGAAGCCAGTCAGCAGAAAGAGGGCGTTGTGGACGAGGATGTCGTCGCCGAAGTCGTGTCCCTGATGACCGGCATTCCGCTCCAGCGCCTGGCCGCCGAAGAGGCGGAGCGTCTGCTCCGCATGGAAGATGAGATACACCAACGCGTCGTTAGCCAGGACGAAGCAATCGCCGCCATCGCCCGGTCGGTCCGGCGGTCACGCAGCGGTCTGAAGGACCCGCGGCGACCCGTCGGCTCGTTCGTCTTCCTTGGCCCTACCGGCGTCGGGAAAACCCTGCTCGCGCGCGCTCTGGCCGAGTTCGTATTTGGCGACGAGGACGCCCTGGTGCAGATCGACATGTCGGAATACATGGAGAAGCACAACACGTCGCGGCTCATCGGGGCGCCTCCGGGATACGTGGGCTACGAGGAGGGCGGCCAACTGACGGAAAAAATCCGCCGCCGGCCATACTCCGTCGTCCTGCTCGACGAGATCGAGAAAGCCCACAGCGACGTGTTCAACATGCTGCTCCAGATCATGGAAGAGGGCCGGCTGACCGACAGCTTCGGGCGGCATGTCGACTTCCGGAACACTATCCTGATCATGACGTCGAACATTGGCGCAGAGGTGATCAAGAACCAGGCGCCGCTGGGCTTCGGCAAGGCCACGGAGGAGTACACCTACGAACGGATGAAGGAGCGGCTCCTCAAGGAGGTCGAGCACCACTTCCGGCCGGAGTTTCTCAACCGCCTTGACGACGTCATCGTGTTCCGCTCGCTCACCAGGGACGACATGGGCCGGGTGGAGGACCTCGAACTCAAGAGCGTACGGGGGCGGCTGGCCGAACGCGGCGTCAGCATCGAGCTGACGCCGGAAGCCAAGGACTTCATCGTCGAGCAAGGCTTTGATCCTGACATGGGCGCCCGGCCGGTCAAGCGGACGATCGAGCGGCTTATCGAGGACCCGCTCTCGGAGGAGTTGTTGGCCGGGCGGTTCAAGGACACGACCGCCATCCAGGTCGTCGTCCGCGAGGGTCACCTGGCGTTCGTAGGAAGTCCAGAGCCGGCGGCGGCCAAGTCCCCGTCCGGGTAGGGCCCGGAAGACGCGGCTCGTAAGCCTCAAGTCCCTATGCTGGTGCAGGATAGTGCCGTCCGCGATCCCCGGACTATGCTGTCTGCCGGAGGGCGGCCTACCGTTCGTGTGGCAGTCACACAAGATCTTCGCACGCCAACACTTACGTTAGCACCGCCGGGAACTCCTTCAGCAATTGTCGAGTTCCGCAGCGGCGAGTCTCTCCAGCCCTGACCACATGTAACGTAACCAGCGACAGTACAAGGGGATACGGGATGTATCACAACAATACATTCCTTGGCATGAGAAGTGCTATAGCTCCGTTCACACACGGTCTGTTCGTTGAGACCACGGGAACGGAGTACAACAATGGGTCTTGTCTCCAAGCTGTTTCGCGGAACGCGTCGAAAGGTCGCGTCGTCAGGCCCGGCAAGTTCCGCTCGGGCCGAGTTCGAGCCGCTCGAACCGCGTCTCTTGCTGTCAGCGGTGCCGCCCGTCGGGCGCGACGCCGACTTCGTGCCTGCGTATCTCGGGTTCAACGGCGACACGTACCAGTACCTCCAACACACGGGGGGCGACACGCAGACCGGCGATGCCACGCCCACCGGCCTCAGTTACCTGGTCTATAACGAGTGGGGCGGCGGTTGGTCCGATGCCGAGAAGAGCCCGAGCAATACGGAAGACGACCTCTTGTGCTGGGCGGCGGCCGCGTCGAACATCCTGGAGTGGACCGGATGGGGGCAGGGCGACGGAATGACTGACACCGACCAGATCTTCCAGTATTTCCAAGACCACTGGACAGACCAGGGCGGCCTGCCCGAGTTCGGCTGGGACTGGTGGTTCGACGGGACGAACGACTCTCAAGGATGGTCGGGCTGGTCGCAGGTGGACGTAGCCGGCGGTGGGTTCTTCCTGTCCGAGAACTTCGGTGAGTATTACCAGGAGGACTTCAGCGACTACTACAGCGGGGGCGGCGGGACGCCGCAGGCCATGGCGACCATCGACGAGTACCTCCACGACGGATACGGCGTCGCCCTAGGGGTCTACGGGCCCGGCGGACATGCCATCACCTGCTGGGGCTTCAACTACAACCCCGACGATCCCACCGATTACTACGGGATCTGGGTGACCGACTCCGACGACTACAAGTACACCACGTCCCCGCCTGACGTGCTGCGCTACTACGAGGTCGAAGTCAACGACGGACGGTGGCACCTGCAGAACTTCTACGGGAGCGATAGCTGGTACATCGGCGGGATTCAGGCGCTGGCCCGCAGGGCAACGGACCCGGAGCCGGAGCCGGCCACCGTGTTCCGGGCCGACTTCGAGGACGGAAGTGGCGGCTACGACAGCGAAGGGTTCTCCTACGCCGCCGACCCCGACGCGTCCACCAACCTGTGGCACTCGACCGTCAACCGGTCCAGTTCGCCCGATCACTCGCAGTACTACGGCCAGGAGGGGATCTTCGATTACGACACCGGCGCCAGAAACGCCGGATACCTAATGTCGCCGACGATCTCCCTGGATGGAGCGGGTGGCTCCGTCACCCTGTCATTCGACTATTTCCTGCGGACCGAGAGCAGCACCGACTACGACCGGGCCGAAGTCCACATCTCCAACAACGGCGGGTCGAGTTGGACGACCCTGGCCACCCGCTCCTCGGCGAACGGCCTCGCCTATTCCGCCGGCTGGTCACGATGGTCAGGCGACATCTCCGACTACGCCGGCGACGACATCATCGTCCGCTTTAATTTCGATACCGGCGATGACATGTACAACAACCTCGAAGGCTGGTACATTGACAACGTGATGGTGACGGGAGAGCTGGGCAACCATGCGCCGACGCTGGTCAATCCCATCGCCGACCAGGAGGCCACAGAAGACGCCGCCTTCTCCTTCTCCTTTGCAGCCGACACCTTCGACGATGAAGACTCGGGCGACACCCTGACCTACACCGCCACGCTCGCCAACGGTTCCTCGCTGCCCGACTGGCTGACGTTCAACGCCGGCACCCGCACCTTCAGCGGCACGCCCACCGAAGGCGATGTCGGTGACATCGCGGTCAAGGTCATCGCGGACGACGGCCATGGGACCGGCACCGCGAGCGATGGATTCGATCTCACCGTCGCCGAGGCCTACCACCCGCCGGACGTCACCGTGACCCTCAGCAGAGGGGACCTGGTAATCCGGGGCGGAGGCAGCCAGGGAGCCGCGTTCGAGATTACCCAGGGGGCAACGACCGACGAGTTCATCGTCACCGGTCTCGACGACACCACGGTCAACGGCCAGAGCGCCGTGGCGATCTCCGGCGTCGACGACGATATCCGCATCCACATGAGGAAGGGCGACAACAACATCACGCTCTCGGGCATCACCGTGGCGGACGATCTGGTGATCCGGACCGGCCGCGGCGACGACACGATCACGCTCGCGGGCGTGACCGTGACCGACAATACAAGGATCTTCACCGGCTGGGGCGACGACGACGTCGACCTCGGCGATTCGGAGTTCAACGGCCGGGTTCATATGAGGACCTCCGCCGGCGCCGACAACGTGGACCTGTCCGACTCGTCCTTCGGCCGCCAGGTCCGGGTCAGCACCGGCTGGGCCGACGACTCGCTGGATGTTGCCGGGTGCACGTTCGACACGCGGTTTCGCGCACGGACCAGTCAGGGCGCGGATTCCGTGAACCTTCTGGGCTCCAACTTCCAGGGCCGGTTCAAGCTGGGCACGTGTTGGGGTAACGACAGCGTGACTGCGCTCAACTCGCAGTTCGGTCAAAAAGTCATGCTCGACCTGGGCCAAGCCGACGACTACCTGTGCCTGCAGGACCTCGATACAGGCACCGGCGGGAAGTTAGACGGAGGAATGGGCACCGACACGTACGAAGATGTCGGGCTGAGCGCCGGCCACGTCGGGCTGAAGAACTTCGAGGTATTCATCTGAGGGCCGCGTTCCGCTCGCCCTCTCGCCAGTAGGTCCAGCTTGAGTGCTCGGGCGCCTCTGGCCCCCCCCCACCCATACAGAGGGTTGACGGGAGGCCTGTCTTCCGGCTACTATCGCGGCGCGACACAACCGTTTTGCGGAGGGTCAAGGGGTGCCAGACGTGGTGCGTTTCGGTGTATCAATAGATCCCGCTCTGCTTGCCAAGTTCGACGCGCTGGCCCAGCGCAAAGGCGCGGCCAGCCGCTCGGAGGCGATCCGCGACCTGGTTCGTGACGCGCTGGTCGAGCAACGCTGGCAAGAAGGAGCCGGAGAGGCGATGGCCGCGGCCATCCTGGTGTATGATCACCATGCCCATGACCTCAACAACCGACTGAACCACATTCAGCACGAGCACACGGAGGCGGTCGTCTCCTCTCTCCACGTCCACGTGGACAAACACACGTGCATGGAGATCATCGTGTTGCGTGGGAAGCGAACGCTGTTGACCGAACTCGGCTACCGCCTGATCGGAACGAAGGGCGTGATCCACGGGCGACTGGTCCCGAGTACGACGGGTCAGGAGCTTACCTGATTCGGCCTCAGGAGGCGCGGAGCACGAACTTCCGCAGGGCGACCGCGGCGAAGAAGACCGCTACGGCGACAATCACGATACACGCCCCGACCGGCACTTCGAAGGCGCGGAGCGCGTAGGCGACCAGGAAGCCGCCCACGGCGCATCCCGCGCCAAGCCCGGCCGAGCACAAGGCCGTCGGCCAATATCCGCGACACAACTGGAACGCAGCGGCGGCGGGGACGGAGATCAGGCTGTAGATCATCAAGCCGCCGACCGTATTGAGGTTTACGGTTAGCGTCGCTCCGCACAGCACCAGAAACGCGAGCAGCACGAACCGGTCGTGGAGGCCCGTGGCCGCGGCAAGCGAGCGGCTGAACAGGATCGCGCACATCTCCTTCGAGAACAGGGCCGTAAACAGGAACAACGCCCCGCTGGTGGCGGCAATCCAAACGACCTCGCGCCAGCTCACGAAGACCAGGCTTCCCCACAGCAGCCCGAGGAGTGGCCCCTTGGCGCCCGGAGAGAGCCCGATCCCCAGGAACACCAGGCCCATCATCAGCGAGAACAGCACGCCCAGCGCCACGTTGGTGTCGAGCCGCAGCCGCCCGCGGCCGAGAAGCGCCAGGCTAGCCGACGCGACGACCGATACGACCAGGGCGCTGGGCATCTCCGGCAGGCCCAGCAAGCGGCCCCATACCGCGCCGGCCATCGCCGCGTGCGCAATGCACACGCCGACGAAAGGCATTCGCATACCGACGATGTAGACGCCTGCCAGGCCGGCGCTGGCGCCGCCAAGCAGACCGGCGATCATGATCGGAATCAGATAGTTCACGCTTCCGTCCCTTCGGGCCGCTTGTCTCGGCTCTGCGCAGCCGCGTAGCGCACCCCGTGCCGTTCCCAAACGTCGACAGGGCACCGGTAGAGGGCGGACAGCGTCGCCGGGTCCAGCACGTCGTCGGGACGCCCGGATGCAATCAGGCGCCCGGCGTCCATCAACGCGACGCGTGTGCAGCACGCGGGGATCAGGGCAACGTCGTGGGAGACCATCATAACGGTGACGCGCGTATCAATGTAAATGCTCTCGATCGTGTCCGTGAGTCGCCGCCGCCAGTCGATGTCCAGATGGGCGCCGGGCTCGTCAAGCAGGAGGAGCGCCGGTTCCTGGGCCATCGCCCGCGCGAGCAGGACCTTCTGCTGCTCACCGCCGGACAGCGTCCGGAACGTCCGCCGGCGGAGGTCGGCCAGCCCGAGGCCCGCGATCCACCGTTCTGTTACTTCGTGATCTTCCGTGTTGAATCGGCGCAACAGCCCGCGCCGCGCGGCGCGGCCGAGCCGGACCACTTCTTCCACGGTGAGAGGCAGGTCGGCGTTGTAGTCCGCCGCCTGTGGGAGATAGCCGATCATCTGCCGCAGGCGCGGCATCTGCATTCCGCGAAGCTCGCCGCCGTTTATGAGCACGCGGCCTCGCGCCGGGGCGAGCAACCCGCAGCACACGTTCAGAAGTGTTGTCTTCCCCGCGCCGTTCCGCCCGATCACGGCGAGGAACTCACCCGGCGGCGCCTCCAGCAATTCGATGTTCAGGATGTCGCGGCGCGCCCGGTGCACACGCACCCCTTCGAGACGGAGCCCCGCGCCGTTCACGGATTCGCCCCCTCTGCCGCCTTCAGCAGCGCGGCCACGTTGTGGCGAACCAACGCGTCGAATGTCGTCTCGTCGCTCGCCATCGAGGGGAAGTTGCTGAAGACGACAACCTTCGCGCCCAGACGGTGGGCCACCGGGTCGGCGAGTTGAACGCCCTCCTGCAGGTTGGCAACCACAAACCGAACCTTGGCGTCCTTGCCGGCCCTGATGCAGGTCTCCAATTCCTTGAAACCTGCCGCCGCTCGGCCCGTGAAGGTGGCCACGACGTCCAGGCCCAGCGCCCGGGAGAACTGCGCCTGGTGCCCGGACGCCAGGACGCGGGCGCCGGCCAGCTTGTCCTTCCTGACCGCCGCCCGCGCTTCGCTTGCCAGGGCGGCCATTCGGTCCCCGATCTCGGTCAGACGGGTCCGATACTCAGCCGCGCGTTCCGGGCAGGCGTCGCACAGCGCTTTGCACACGCCCCGGCAAATGTCAACATAAGTCGCCGGAACGCACAGGCCCTCAGGGGACGCGACGGCCACGACCTCGAGTCCGTTGTCGCGAAAATGGTGCAGCTTCTCGTCCAGGGCCGACTGAAACTCGAATCGCAGCAGGAGCTTCGCGGCGGCCAGCTTGTCCAACATCGCCGGGCTTACGTCGAAATGCCCCGGGCAGCATCCCGGCGGCAGCAGCCTTGCCACGCGGAACCGCTCCCCCGACAGGTCCGCCACGGCGCACTCGAGGTACGACGTGGTCGTGGCGACGACGGGGCGGGGATCATCCGGCTTTCCTGAGCAGCCGGCCAAGAGCAGAGCAGTCAGGGCGAGAACCCATCTCTTCATCAACGGCCTCTCTATGGCGACGAATGCCAGCACCCGTTCCAGTAATAGTGTACGATGATCCCGTCGCGCTTGTTGGGATACCAGTGTCTCGGCGGCACCGGATACCGCAGCGCGTCAGAGTCGAACACGCTTCTGGGCCCGGAGGGTCCGACGCTCCACACCGCGCACTTGACCGGCGACGAATGCTGAGCAAAGTACGGCGTCTCCTGGCCGGTGTCTTTGGGGAACTCGTTCGGCACCCAGACGGCCAGGATGCTCAGGTCGCCGTTCGCCCAGCCTAGGCCCGGCGCGATGTACTTGTACGTGTGCCCGGGGTTGAAGATGTCCTCGGGCAGGGAGTCGATGCACCGACCGCTCACCAGCTCCGGCGGCAGGTGGTTGTAGTCGTCGATGTTGGGCATCTGGCTCGCGCAGAACGTCCGAGCCGGCGGGAAGACATTGTAGTGATGGCGGTACATCTGTAGCGCTACCGTCACCTGCCGAAGCTCACCGTGCGCGCGGGAAACCCGCGCGGCGACCCGGGCCTCGCTCATCGCGGGGAGCAGCATCGCTCCCAGAACCGCGATTATCCCGATCACCACCAACAGCTCGATCAGCGTGAAGGCATGGTGACGGGCTCGAGCAGAGCAACGCATGCAAACGTCCCCCGGTCAACCCTCCATGATGGGGGCCACGACGTAGATGTATCTGAGCGCCTTGTCGCCTGTGTTGACGATGTTGTGCGTCGTGTACGGCGGGATGTAGACGACCTGTCCGCCACGGATCTGGAGCGTCGTTCCGTCACCGAGCCGCGCGGTTGCCTGGCCGTCGAGCACGACCAGCACCTCTTCGTGAGCCCCGGTGCTGTGCTCGCCGCATTCGGCGCCCGGCGCGATGGCCTGTCGGCCGCTCCGCATCCCGCGCGTCTCCGGCGCACCGCCCAGAAGTTGCTGGTAGCGATCTTCCGGAATCAGGTCGATGACTTTGGCTTGAGTCGTGCTCACGAGCGTCTCCTCTTGCGGCTCATCACGACGGTGCCCATGCCAACTGCGAACACGGCCCAGCCCGCTGGTTCGGGCACCACAGCCCCCAGCTCGAGGTCGCCGTAGTCCTTGACCCACAGGCGGTAGTCGCCCGTGAACGGAAATGTCTCGTCTTCCTGGTCGAACACCCCGGTCGCGCTGAACACTCCGGTCGGCGCGGAGTAGCTGTCGAAGTCACCCATCTCGGAAAGCAACACCGGAAGCGTATCCGTCCCGTTATCGGTGACCAGGATCGTCTTGCCTGCGCCCCAGCCCTCGGGCATCGAATGAATCCACACGTCGCCGACCTGGCACCACGTGGCCTGGTAGAGCTCGCCGCCGCCGGCGCGGGTCTGGTCGAAGTAGTTGCACGAGCCGATGCTCGGGATCACGGTCGGGTCCGGCATGCCCACATCGGCCTCCAGCACGCTGATCGTGAAGTCCATCGCCGGCGCCGCCGAGTGGCGCTCGTTGATGTTCGTCTTGCCGCGATGGAACGCGACAAACCCTTCGACGCGGACGCGGTCGCCCGGCTTGAAACCGCTCGATGTCATCCGGTCGAGCTCGTCCTGCCACGTTTGCGAGCCCGGACCGCCCTGGAAGAAGCAGCCGGACCATGCAGGGATCCCGCCCTGGTCCGGCACCTCCGCTTGGACGTAGAGCTGAAACTGCTGACCGGGGTCCAGGTAGTCCTCGGAGTAGTTGAGGGCAATGCCCTCGACCACCACCTTGTTGCCGGGGTTCGTGGGGTCCGCCCCGACCTTCGCATGCGTCGCCTCCCCGTTCGCGTCAACGGCTTGAAGGTCCCAAATTGCATCGGCCCGGAGTGCCGCGCACACCCCGAGAACCAGACACCCCGCCAGAACACATTTCACCGCGCGCATGACCCACCTCCTTCTATGGCACCCCTCCCTACCAGCTTGAGCGCGGTAGCACGAGTGTACAAAACGTGCCACCACCACCTTTATAGCGACCGGGACGCATTTGTCAAGAAGAAAGCGCGCCGCTTGACACCGGTCAACATGCGGCTTATATTACACGACTGGGATAGGCGGCGCGCTCTTGCTCTTGGCGCGCCGCGCTTCTTGACCGCCCGCTCGCGGTGAAGGCGGTTCGGCATCGTCCGAGCAGTCCCGGCCAAACAGGCGACCTGCACACTCGACCTCAACGGAGCAGGTCAGAGCCGAGAAGAGGAGTCGCCATGCGGTTGAATTGGTCGGGTTATCTCGTCGTCGGCGCGGTGGCCGCGCTCGCCGGCGGATGCGCGACGACGGCGCAGGGGGGCGAACCTGACTCGGTCATACTGGAGACGAAGAGCTTCTGGCGGTGGCGGACGGTCTGGGAGACCCCGGAGCTGGTGCTACCTTCCGGGGAAGTCAAGCATGCCCGGGTCCACGCCAAGGGCGCCTACTACTGGTTCCAGAAGAACCCGGCGCAGGGCCATTTGCCGGAGTCCCACTACAAGATACAGGACGTCAGCATGGTCCGTCTGCCGGCGGAGACCGCGGCGGGCTGGATGAAGGCCGACTTCGACGACAGCACATGGGCGCGCCTGCGCGG
>CAZDHT010000126.1:0-12295 GCA_964505325.1 uncultured Planctomycetota bacterium
TGGCCATGCTGATCGACGCGCTGAAGCGGGAGCAGCGGCGCACCCAGGAAGGAGGAGGTGGTGGTGGCGGCGGTGGCGGCGGCGGCAAGCCGATGCTCGTGCCGCCCGCGGCGCAGCTCAAGCTGCTGAAGGCGCGGGAGCTGGAGATCCACAACAAGACCAAGCGCATCGAACTCAGGAAACTGCTGAGGCCGGAGCGGGGCTTGTCCACGCTCCAGAGGAAACGGGTCAAGAGACTGGCGGAGGAACAGATCGAGCACGCGGAGCTGACCAAGAAGCTGGCCGAATCGCTCGAGCGCCAGGCCCGCGAACACCAGGAAGCCATGGAACGGATGGAATGACTCCCGCGAGGGTTGAACGATGAAACAGGCAATGGTCCTGATGCTGGTTGCGATCATGCTCACCGGGGTTGCGTTCGCAACCGTGCCGCCCGACAAGCCCGGCAAGACAAAGCCGAAGGCGGAAGTGGACTTCAAGAATCCGGTCCGAAAGATCTCCGCCATGATGAAGAAAGCGGGCAAGCTGCTCGACCAGCTCGAGACCGGCGACCCCACTCAGGACGAACAGAAGAAGATCCTGGAAGAGCTGGACAAGCTGATCGAGATGGCCGAGAAGTCGTCCTCTTCCTCGTCGCAGCAGCAACAACAACGGGATCGGAACAAGACCAAGAACGCCAAGCAGCAGCCGCAGAACTCCAGCGGCACGGGCAGCACGCCGATGGGAAGCGAGCGCGACGTGTTCCGCGCGGTCCGGCCGCGACTGGGCGCCGGCGCCCCGGACGCGCGGCAGATGTGGGGCAAGCTGCCGGAAGCGACGCGCGACGAAATCCTGCAGTTGCTGAACGAGAAGCTGCCGCTGAAGTACCAGCAGCTTCTGAGACTGTACTTCAAGGCGCTGTCGGAGAAGAAATGACCCGCCCAGGCGTTTTCCTCTTTGCAGTCACATCGCTGCTGGCGTGCACGGCCTTCCACGGCGCGCTCCTCGCGGGCGAAAGCGCCGACGCGCTGGTTCGGCTGCTTGGCGACGACTCATTCATCAAGCGCGAAGCGGCGTTCCGCGCGCTGGTGGATGCGGGCGACCCCGCCCTGCCCGCTCTGAATAAGGCGGCCAAGTCCGCCGACGCCGAGGTCCGATGGCGCGCGGAGACAGCGGCAAGAATGATCCGGCGGCGCGTGTCGCCGAGCCTGGCGCGGAAGATCGGCGATGCCTTTGCCGACTACGCACGGAAGAGATGGTTCGAGCGCGAACGGCTTGTGATGGACGTCGCGGCGGTCGGGGAGAAGGCGGCGCTGTCCGCGCTGGAACGGCTCCTCACGGAAGACAAGAGCCGATGCGTCAAGCGGGCGGCGGTGATGGGCCTCCTCCGCCTGGGGCCGGAGGGGCTGCTCGCCATCGAACGAAGCGGCGCCAGGCTGCCCGGCCTCCCGCGGGACAGCGCGTCGCTCCGCATCCAGATCGGCAACGGCTTCCTCGAGGAGGGGAAGTACGAACGGGCGCTGAAGGAGTACCGCAAGGCGATCCAAACGGCGCCCACGAACTCCACCGCCTGGTACAACCTCGCCTGCGCGCTGTCCCGCCTCAAGCGGATCAAGCTGGCGGTGGACGCCCTCAAAAAGGCCATCGAGGTCGGCTTCGATGATATCGACTGGCTCGAAAAGGATCCGGACCTCGACAACCTGCGCGATGATCAACGGTACCAGACGTTCGTCGAGGACCTGAGAAAGACCGTCAAGCCAAAGGGGCCGCCCGAGCTGGACGACCAGGCGGGAGACGGCGCTTGGCAACCACCCACAGCCCCGCCGCGGAAATGCCCGAGTTCGAGCGCATCCTGGTCGTGGCGCCGTCGTGGGTCGGCGACGTGGTGATGGCGACGCCGGCGGTCCGCGCGCTGCGGCGCCGATTCCCGAGCGCTCACGTCGCCGTCCTCGCCCGGCCAACCGGCGCGGACGTGCTGGAGCACAACCCGCACATCGACCGGATCATCGCCGCGGACAAGAAGGGCGTCGGGCCGGAGACGCGAAGCGCCGGCGAACTCGTCAGCCTGCTAAGGGCGGAGAAGTTCAAACTCGCGCTGATACTTCCGAACTCGCTGCGGGCGGCCCTGCTGGCGTGGCGCGCGAGGGCCAATCGCCGCGTCGGGTACGCCGTTCAGTGGCGGTCCCCATTGCTCACCGACCACGTGCCGCCGCCCCGCGAACACGGCAAGATCGTTCCCATCAACATGGTTGACCGCTACCTCGCGCTGTGTGCGAAGGCCGGATGCACGGAGCTCTCGACGGACGAGGAGATATTCGCGTCCGACGAAGACACCGCCAGGGCGAACGAGGTGCTTTCATCTCTGGGAATCGGCGGCGACGATATGCTCGCCGTCCTGATCCCGGGCGCGTCGTACGGGCCGTCGAAGCTGTGGGGTGCGGAGAAGTTCGCCGGCGTCGCCGACCGGCTGGCCGAGCGGCACGGCTTCAAGGTGCTGGCACACGTTGGGCCCGGCGAGGAGGGAATTGGCCACCAGGTTGTTGCCGCGTCGAAGAGCGGCGTACTTGTGCCGCCGCCGGGCGCCATCGACCTGAAGGTGCTGAAGGGCGTGGTCAAACGCTCGGCCCTCGTCATCGCAAACGACACCGGCCCGCGGCACTACGCCGTGGCGTTCAGGATTCCAAACGTGGTCATTCTCGGGCCGACCAGCCGCCGGTACATCGACGTGAATCTGGAGCACACGGAGCTGCTTCAGGCGGACGTGGAGTGCGGGCCGTGCCAGCTCAAGGTCTGCCCGCGCGACCACGAATGCATGGAACTCATCACGCCGGACGACGTGATCGAGGCGGCGGAACGCCTGCTCGGCCTGCAAGCCTGAGACTACCAGCCCAGCGCATTCAGAACACCATGCGCGATCACCGTGTGCCCGACGGGGTAGGGATGCACCGGCTCCGCGCAGAAGCTCTCGACCGGGCGATGCTCGAGCTGTTGCTGGAACAGGTCGTGCGTTTTGACGAGCAGCGCGTCGAACTCCTCCGCCAGCCGGTGAACGGCCCCGATGTATTCCGCCAGACCGGCCAGGATCGCGGATTCGAAGCTCGCCCCCGACCGATCCGTGCTGATGTAGAAGGGATCGATGAGCGTCATCTTGGGTTCGCAGTGTTCGCGGGCGCGCGTCAAGATGTCGCGATACGCTTCTTCGAACACCGGCGGCGGGATGTTGTTCCCTGCCCTTTGCGTCTGGTGGATGTCGTTGATCCCAATCTTCACGCTGAGCCAGTCGGGCGAATGCCGCAGCGCGTCCTCCGCCCAGCGAGCTTGCAGGTCGAGCACGGTGTTCCCGCCGATGCCCGTATTGATGAAGCGGATGTCCCGCTCGGGATAGCGTGCGGTGACGAGATCGACGACCTGGCGGACGTATCCGTTCCCGAGGGGCGCGAACTGGTCGCGGCGCCCGCAATCCGTGATGCTGTCGCCGATAAACAGAAACGTCTCTCCGCTTCTCACCTTGAATCCGGCCATGTCTCACTCCTTCCGGTGCTGAGCCTGCATCTTGTTCTGGGCGGTCTCGAACGCTTCGGGGATTCCATTATGGGTTCACCGTGGCGGGTTCGGCGGTTTGTCCTTCGGGGGCGGCGCTGTCGTCTCGGGAAAGCGCCAACGGACCTGCGCCTTGCCTTTGCTGATGGCCAGCTTCAGGAGCTTGGCGCGCAGGTCATAGGGAGGCTTGAGCCGGGCGATGAGTTCGAGGGCGGCGTCCTTGTCACCGCGCCAGGCTTCGATCTCGGCGAGCCGGAGCGTCGCCGGCGGCCACCACAGACCCGCCGGGTAGTCCTTGAGATAGCCGGCGAGCCGTTGTGCCCGGTCGCTGATCTTGGGGGCGGCCAGCGCCTTCAAGAACGTGACGTCTTCAACGACCTCGACGTCGTCGGCGTGACGCTGAAGGACCTCGTCGTACAGGCTGACGGCCGCCTCGTACTCGCCGAAAAGCTGCGCCTGCCGCGCCGCCAGGTAGGTCGCCGCCGCACGGTGGGCTTGGGTCACCTTGTCGTAGTACCCGGGGGTCTTCGCCAGCCTCTGGTCGACCTTGAACGGGACCGGCCACAGATCGACGACCTCGCCGCGGCCCTGCGCGGTGAGTCGGGTAAAGCCATCCTTGACCTGAGCCCGGTCGCCGAAGACCGCCGCGGCGATGTTCCGCAGATCATCTCGAAAAGAGCGATAGACGACCTCGTAACGGCCGTTCTCTCGAAGGATTTCCGACAGCAGCCATGCGTCCGGCAGCACGTTCCCGACATGCGCGGGCACAAAATACGTGGCGCCCCTGAGGCCGTCCAGGGTGACCGGGGTACCCGGCCCCCCGAAGAGCGGGTCCATGACCTGCTCGCCGGACAGCAGGGCTTGGAGATCGGCGATGCGACCGTCGCCCGCGCGGCATATCGGCACGCCCCGGTACGGATCGAAGAGGTACAGTCGCCCGTCGCTGAGCGCACCCACGATGCGATGGGGCGGCTTGTCTTTCTCGGACGGCGGCAGCCGGATGACCACCGCGTGGACGCCACAGGATCTCAGAAGCGCGGCCAGGACCCACGCGCACTCGACCGCCTCGCCGTAGCCGCGACACAGCACGTGAAGCGGAGCGACGACGAGGCCCTTGGTCTCGGGCCGCTCGACGCCGGGCTGGAGGTTGCGCACCACGTAGTCAAAGACCGAGAGAACCGGGCTCCCCAGATTCTTGGCGCGGGCGAGGGCGTGGTCCGAAGTGCGGGAGAAAAAAACAACCCTCTCGAGGAAATACTTGTCAGCCTGCCGGCTGTACAGCGGGTAGTCTGCATTGCCTGCCAGCTTGAAGAGCTCGTCTTTGACGGCGGCCGGGATGTCTTCCTCTGCGAATTCCCGATATTTCGACAGAGCCTCGAGGGCCGGGGCAAGCCGTCGGGAGAACATGGCCTGAAAGCAAGCCTGGGACGCCCGTTCTTTGCGGGTCAGTCTTGCGCGCACCAGGAAGAACGCGAACACCGCGGCGAACAGCACCAGCACCAGCAGCGGGGTGCGCCACCATCTGGTCTGGCTGGACTCCTCGGTCTCGCTGGGGGCGGGCGGCTCCGCGGCCGTTGGCACCTGCTTCAGTCCCTCTTCTCAGGAACTCCGACAAAACGGTGGAACGGACGTTCTTTGTCCGCCATCGGGCAGGCAGGAATGCCTGCCCCACCAAGGTCATGTTAGCGGCTCTTAGTCTCGGGCGGGACAAGACGGATTTCCACCCGCCGATTCTTCGCCCGGCCTTCGCGGGTGTCGTTCTTCGCAATGGGGCGAGAGCTGCCGAATCCCCGGACGACCAGCCGCTTGGGTGAGACCTTCGCCTCGATGAGCCCCCGTGCGACCGCCGCCGCCCGGGCGAGCGACAGCCCCAGATTGTCGGCGAAGTGCTTCTTGGTCTCCGGGTTGGCCACCGGCACGTTGTCGGTGTGCCCGTCCACATAAACAAGGCCCTCGCGTTTGGCCAGGGCGTCCGCCACCTGTTTGAGCGTCTTCATCGACTCGGGCTTGAGCTTCCCGCCGGCGAAATCGAACGGCAGGCCGGTGAACTCCACCACGCCCTTCCGATCAACAAAGACCCCCGGCACACCTCTCAGCTCCTCGACGAGCACGGCGTCGACGCCCGCGTACTTCTTCTTGAGCTCCCGAAGCTCCCCGGCGCCCTTGGCGGCCGCGGCGCGAAGCTGCTTGACCAGGCCCTGACTGGTGCCCGCGTTCGTCTTCAACTTCTGGTTCTCGGCCTTGACCGTCCTGATCTCCGTGGCGAGGGTCTCGGACTGGCCCCGGACGGTGGCCAGCTCGCTCTGCAACTCGGCCACCTTCGCATCCCGTTTCTGGACGCCCATGCAGCCATTCAACAGCAACGCAAGCAACGGACCTGTCACAACAAGAACGCGCACCATAGCTCCACCTCTTCGGCAAGAAGGAATCGGATCAGAAACACGGGACGGCCGGAATTACTTGCTGGTCTTTTGATTGAGGAACTCGATCAGCCCCTTGTACGGCGCGAATGTGGGCGTGGTGTCCCGAGCGATGCCGTAGAAGATGGGTGCCGCAAACAGCATGAGCAGGAACGTCACGATCGCCACCAGGAGAAACAGGGGTGAAACGGCCGGCGCCGCCGTCTCGGCCAGATACCGCTGCGAGCGCCGCGGCGCGGTCACGCCGGCACCGGCGACATCCTCGGTCGTGATGCCCAGTTCGTCCGCCCCGACGGCGGTGGCCCCCTCCGCGTCCTGGAACCGCAGCGGTTCGCCCGCCGTCTCCTGCGCCAGCGACGCGGGCGCCGTCGGCGCCACCTCGTCCGCGGTGATCTCCTGAGTGGCCATTTCGGTGGCCTCGTCCTCCTCCGCCAGAAGCGACGGCGCCGTCGGAGGCACAGCCGTGTCTGCCCCGCCCAGGATGTCGGTCTCCTCATCCGAAACTGTGGGGATGACCGTCCGCGCCGTGTCGTCGATCATGTCCTCATCGGCGATCTCGATCGTCGGGACCACGGTCTGCGCCGTGTCGCCCCCGATCTCCCCGCCGGCGGCGGTGTCATCCAAGCCGAGGAAGTCGGTCGTCGACTCCCTGCCAACGCCCGTGAGGAGTTCCGTCTCTTCGGTCTCGTGCTTGACGCCCTTGACCTCCTCGCCCGGCGTCTGCTCCGGACTCAGCGGCTCGGCCTCCACCCCGGCCCGGGTCGGCGCGTCGCCGACGTCCTCGGGCTCGATGACCAGTCCGCCGCTCTGCGTCTCACGGGTCTTCTTCAGGTCCAGGATGTCAGTCCGGCGGAATTTCAGCACGTCTTCATCCCGGAACGCCCGGATCTCGCCCTGTGCCACGAGCGAGCGCAGTTCGTGCGTCGCCATTTGCAGCTCGGCAAGGGCCTCGTCAAACGTAAGAAGTTCGCCACCCACTGTTCTGCCCTCGATATGGTCGTGTGTCCCGCCGGTCTAAGGACAATCCGCTTAGCCCGGCTGGCGACTTGCCTTCTCGAACAATGTCTTGAGTTGCGCCGGCGTCAGCATGTCAGACTTCGGCTTCTCCGTGGGGAACGGCCGAAGCTGGGAATAGAGCAGGTCCCACTTGCAGTGCCGGCCGGCCAGAAATTGGAAATCGCCCTCGAACCGGTTCCTGGTCGACGTCCGTGAGCGCCGGCCGCGGTGATACGCGTAGACCAGCAGCGTCTCTTTCTTGGTGTTGAGCAGGTAGACCAGCCCCTCCCCGGTGTGGAGCTCCGAGGCCACCATGAGCCAGTCGCCGGAGCCGGAGCCTCCGCCGCCCTGTGCCTGCGCGACCATGCGTTCGCTCGTCATCCAGGAAGTAATGACAACCGCCAACAGAACGACCAGAAGCACAAGAACCGTCTTCAACAATGTCTCCACCTTCATGGGTTGGTCTCCCAAAACAAGGCCCGGATAGGGCGCCAGTGTCATGGGAATTATAGCGCATCACCGCCGGTGGTGGCAAGTCCATTTGCAGCGCATTTTTGCCGATTGAACGAAACCGCTTCGCGGTAGTCTGGGGAGTCGTGCGTCTTCTCGCCGTTCGGATCAGCAACTGATCGCGCCGCCGAGTGCGGCTTCTGTGGTCCCATTCTATACTGCTTCCGTTGAGCGTCCGCTGTGGAGGCTCGGTTCTGGCTCGTTGCAGGAGGCAGGAGGATGGGTGCGTTGAGAGACCGGATGGTCCGCGTGATGGAGCTTCGGGGGTTCGCTCCGGGGACGCAAAAGGGTTACGTGAGTGCGGTGGCGGAATTGGTGCGGCACTACGGGCGGTCACCAGAGAAGACCGGTTCGGAGGAGGTGCAAGATTATCTGCTCTACCTGATGTACGAGCGGCGTCTGGAGTGGTCGACGGTGAATGTGGCGCGGGCGGCGATCCGATTCTTGTACCGGGAGGTCCTGTCCCGGCCGGAGGTGGCTTGTTCGATTCCGCCGCGGAAGACGCCGAAGCGGCTGCCGGAGGTGCTGAGCACGACGGAGGTGGAGCGGCTGTTTGCGGTCACCAAGAACCCGAAGCATCGTGTGCTGTTGATGACGGCGTATGCGGCGGGGCTGCGGGTAAGCGAGTTGGTGCGGCTGCGGGTGGCGGACCTCGACAGTTCTCGGATGATGATTCGCGTCCGGCAGGGCAAGGGACAGAAGGATCGGTACACGATTCTGTCGCGGCGGTTGCTTCGGGAGTTGCGGGTGTACTGGCGGAGCCGGCGTCCGCCGATGTGGCTCTTTCCGGGGGGCGACCCGGGCCGGCCGATGGACCGCGGGACCGCCGGCACGGTGTACCGCGAGGCCAAGCGGCGGGCGGGGATCCAGAAGGCGGGCGGCATCCATACGTTGCGGCACTGCTTCGCCACACATCTGCTCGAGGCGGGCGTGGACATCCGGACGATCCAGTTGCTGATGGGGCACCGCTCGATCCGCTCGACCATTCGCTACGTCCAACTGACGCGCAAGACGTTCGACGGCACGCCGAGTCCGCTGGACCTTCTCGAACCCCGCGTCGCCGGGCCGGTGGAATAGGGCGGCGCCATGTCCGTCGCCTGTTCCCCTCACGCCCCCCGTGCGTCCCGGCCCCGCTGGGAGGTCGCCGACGTCTTCCGCCAGTACGGCGGGGCGTATCGGCACACCCATCGCCTGCCGCGGTCCCAGCTCGAGGTCATGCACGCCATCGAGGTCTGCCGCACGGCGTACCTCGGCGGACACGTGGAGCGCTGCGACGCCTGCGGCTTCGAGCGGCATGCCTACAACTCGTGCCGCGACCGCCACTGCCCCAAGTGCCAGGCTCTGGCCAAGGCCGCGTGGCTCGAAGCCCGGAAGGCCGACCTGCTCGACGTGGACTACTTCCACGTGGTCTTCACGCTCCCGCACGCGGTCAATCCCGTCGGACTCCGGAACAAGAAGACCGTCTTCGACCTCTTGTTCCGTGCGGCCGCCGATACGCTCCAAACGTTCGCCGCCAATCCCCGCCGACGGCCTCGGCGGAAAGCTCGGCTTCACCGCCGTCCTGCACACCTGGAACCAACAACTCCGCGATCACTTCCACCTGCACTGCCTCGTCCCCGCCGGGGCACTCGCACCCGACCGTTCGCGCTGGATACACGCACACAACGCCTTCCTCTTCCCCGTCAAGGCGCTCTCGAAGGTCTTTCGCGGCAAGTTCATCGCCTCGCTGAATCAGGCCTTCACCGGCGGGCGGCTTCGGTTCCTCGGCACCGCGGCCCCGCTCGGCACGCCCGCGGGATTCGGGCAACTGATCAGCAGCCTGTGGAAGAAGCCCTGGGTCGTCTACGCCAAGAAGCCGTTCGCCGGACCGAACACCGTTCTCGACTACCTCGGACGCTACACCCATCGCGTCGCCATCGACAACCACCGCATCACCCGAATCCACCACGGCTCCGTCTCCTTCACCTATCGAGACCGCACCGACCGGAACCAGAAAAAGACGCTCACCCTGCCCGCACCCGAGTTCATCCGACGCTTCCTCCTCCACGTCCTGCCAAAAGGCTACGTCCGCATCCGACACTTCGGCTTCCTCGCCAGCCGAGCCAAAGGCAAAGACCTGCCACGGTGCCGCGAACTGCTCGGCATGCCGCCGCAGACGCCGCCCCCCGCCGCTCGGCCCACCCGGCACGCATTGCTCGAACTCCTCGGCCTCGACTTCACCACCTGCCCCCACTGCCAACGCGGCACCATGCACCGCGTGGCCGACCTGCCTCCTCTCGATCGCCGCCGCAACGCAGAGACCCGCGGGCTGCCTTCACAGACACGATACCTGACGAGGAACCCCATGCCCATCTGTCCGTTCTGGTTGCTGGCGGAACCTCCCCGGCCCCTTCTACGCCATCTCCCTCGCTTCAACGGCCGTCACCCCGCTTCCCATGCCCCCCGTTCCTTCACCGGGCCGCTCAACTCCGCCGATCCCCCGCCGACAAGTGCACCGCGTTGCTCGCTCCACCAACCGCCCTGCACAATCACCCTACTGCGCCGGCCGTTTCAATCCCCATAGCTCAACCCGACCGCATCCCGTCCGCGCGGCTTCGTTCAACGCGATCTTATCCGCAATGCTCTCGCACTACGGATAAGACCCTTTACATATTGCGAAAAGCGGTGACAGGTCGGCAGCAAAGCTGCCGTGGGAGTTTTCCCCGTTTCCCCACCTTACGTCGCCTCCGCATCATGGGACGCGGCACTCGGTTGACGCGGCGCTTCTCAAGGCGGCTGAAGCCTGGGGATAAGCGCCGTGAACGGGCTTCTTCGGGCGGTAAAGTGGGGATGATTCAGGCGAAATGACCTTGCCGTCCCAGGGCGATTCCGATATTCTGTGCGAAGGCCCCGAGAATCAAGGCACCGAGAATCAAGGCGCCGAGAATGCAGGCACCGGGAATGCGGGTGCAGGTAAGGAGCGAAGGATGCGGAGTTTCGACCCGAAAGAGAGGGTCAAGGCGCTTCTGGCGCGGAGGGATTTCGGCGCCGCGGTGACGGTTCAGGGCTGGCTGCGCACCCGCCGCGATTCCAAGGGCGGGTTCTCATTCCTCGACATCAACGACGGCTCCTGTCTGAAGGGCATCCAGGTGATTGCCGAGGAGTCGCTGCCGAACTACGAGAGCGAGGTGAAGCGCCTGTGCACCGGGTGCTGTGTGCGCGCGGAGGGCGAGCTGCGGCAGTCGCCGGGCAAGGGGCAGGCGGTGGAGATTCTCGCTCGCAAGCTGGACGTGGTCGGCTGGGTGGAACAGCCGGAGAAGTATCCGCTCTCGAAGAAGCGCCACACGATGGAATACCTCCGCGAGGTGGCCCATCTCCGGGCGCGGTCGAACACGATCGGCGCCGTGGCGCGCGTTCGCAACTGTCTGGCCGCCGCCATCCACGAGTTCTTCCAGAGCCGCGGATTCCTGTACCTGCACGCGCCCATCATCACGGCCAGCGACTGCGAGGGGGCGGGTGAGATGTTTACCGTGTCCGCGCTCGACCTCGACCACCCGCCCAAGCGGCCGGATGGCTCGGTCGACTACGGGCAGGACTTCTTCGGCCGGCGCACCTCGCTGACGGTGAGCGGGCAACTCTCGGCGGAGAGCTACGCCTGCGCGCTCACCAACGTCTACACCTTCGGGCCGACGTTCCGCGCCGAGAACTCGAACACCTCGCGCCACCTCGCCGAGTTCTGGATGATCGAGCCCGAGATGGCGTTCTGCGACCTCGACGGGGACATGGACCTCGCCGAGGCGCTGATCAAGCACATGTTCCGCGCCGCGCTCGAACGGTGCCCCGAGGACATGGCCTTCTTCAACCAATGGATCGACAAGACCGCCATCGAGACGCTCGAACACATCGTCGACAGCGAGTTCGAGCGTATCACCTACACCGAGGCGGTCGACATCCTCGCCGCCTGCGGCGAGACGTTCGAGTTCCCCGTCGAATGGGGCGCCGACCTCCAGAGCGAGCACGAACGCTATCTGACCGAGAAGCACTTCAAGCGGCCGGTCATCGTTCGGGACTACCCGAAGGAGATCAAGGCGTTTTACATGCGGCTGAACGACGACGAGAAGACCGTCGCCGCGATGGACGTGCTGGTGCCGAAGACCGGGGAGATCGTCGGCGGCAGTCAGCGCGAGGAGCGCCGCGACGTGCTCGAGCGGCGCATGCGGGAATGCGGCCTGAATCCGGAGGATTATTGGTGGTATCTCGATCTCCGGCGCTACGGGACGGTGCCGCACGCCGGCTTCGGCCTCGGGTTCGAGCGGACCGTGCAGTTTGTGACCGGCATGACGAACATCCGGGACGTGATCCCTTATCCCCGCACGCCGAAGTCCGCCGAGTTCTAGCCGGGGAGCCCGACTACTCGGGTTCGCGAACGGAGGTGCTATGAGCGAGTCAAACCAGGCCGGAGAAGCATTTGAGATCCCTGGAGCCGAGGGCGAACTCATCCGCGGCAACGTGCATCTGCCGACGGATGACCGCGGGGGCAAGCTCCCGCTGCTGCTGGTCCTCCACGGCTTCAAGGGATACAAGGATTACGGGTTCTTCCCTCATCTGACGCAGCGCCTGGCCGACGGCGGCGTGGCAGCCGTCCGGTTCAACTTCTCTCACAGCGGGATCGACGAAGATCCCTCCACGTTCGGGCGGCCGGACCTGTTCGAGCGGGACACGTGGTCGAAGCAACTGGCCGACGTCCAGGCGGTGATCGCGGCGGCCCCCCTGCTGCCGCACACGGACCGAATGGATCTGTCGCGCCTGGCGGTGCTGGGCCACAGTCGCGGCGCGGTCACCGCGCTGCTGAGCGGTGGGTCGGATGAACGGAG
>CAZDHT010000126.1:12305-14445 GCA_964505325.1 uncultured Planctomycetota bacterium
TCAGCCTGTCGGCGCCATGCAGCGCCGACAATCTCTCGGCGGACCAGAAGCAGATTCTCCGTGAGGGAGGCTACATCATCTCGCCGTCGTCCCGGACCGGACAGGAGCTGCGGATCGGCCCCGCGCTCCAGGAAGATTTGGACCGGAACCCGGAGAAGCTCGACGTGCCGGCGGCGGTCGGCCGGATGACGGCGCCCCTGCTGATCGTGCACGGGACGGCGGACGACTCGGTGCCGGTCATCTGCGCCGAGGTCATCGCGGCCGCGTATGCCGGTCACGCCGAGATGCTGCTTCTTGACGGCGCGGGCCACACGTTCGACTGCGTCAACCCGTTCGCCGGCGCCTCGCCGGCGCTGGAGAAGCTGATCGCCGAGGTCTCGGTCTTCCTCGGGAAGCACCTGCGAGGCCAGTGAAGGGGCGGGGTGCGTCTCCACGCGGCGACGAGTCGGCGCACCTAGTCGGCGCACCGGCGACAACTGCCGGTCTCCTCCGCGTCCAGCTCCAGGTCGGCGCCGTCCGGCTCCGCGGCCGGGAAGGACAACGTTTGCTCTTGCTTGCAGCCGTAGCGATAGACGGTGATGCCCTTGCAGCCGAGCTTATAGGCGAGGAGATAGGCTTCTCTTACATCGTCTTCGGTGGCATCCGGAGGGAGGTTGACGGTCTTTGAAACGGCGTTGTGGGTGTGTTTCTGGAACGCCGCCTGCATTCTCACGTGCCACGCGGGTGCCACGTCGAGCGCGCAGGCGAACAGCTTCTTGACGTCGTCGGGGACCGCATTGATGTCCCGTACCGACCCGCGTCGGGCGATCTCGGCCATCAGGTCGGGGCTGTAGAAGCCTCGTTTCTTCGCTTCCGCCACGAAGAGGGGGTGCTCTTCCAACAGCCTCTGGCCTTCGAGCACCCGTCGAAAGTACGACAGCGCGAACACCGGCTCGATGCTGCTGGACACCCCGGCGATGATCGAGATGGTGCCGGTCGGCGCGATGGTGGTGACGGTGGCGTTACGGAGGGGTGCGGCGCCCTGCTTCTCCCAAAGGCTGCCCTTGAAGTTTGCGAACGCCCCCCGGCGTCCTGCCAGCTCGGCAGACGCCTGTCTCCCCGTGTCGGTGATGAATCTCATGGTCTCTTCGCCGATCTGTAGGGCCTTTTCAGAGGCGTAGGGCACGCCCATCCGGATGAGCATGTCGGCGAAGCCCATCACCCCCAGTCCGATTTTGCGATTGCGCTTGGTGATCGCCTCGGTTTCGGTAAGAGGATAGCTCTGTGCCTCGATCACGTCGTCGAGGAACCGAACCGCCAATCCGACGGTATCGCGCAGCTTGTCCCAGTCCACCTGATCGCCGCGCATCATGCGCAACAGGTTGATGGAGCCGAGCACGCAGGACTCGAACGGGAGCAGCGGCTGTTCGCCGCAGGGGTTGGTGCTTTCGATCCGCCCCAAGTGAGGCAGAGGATGGCTTTCGTTTATCCGATCAAGGAACACCAGCCCGGGGTCGCCGCACTGCCACGCCGAGTGGACGATGAGGTCAAGGATGTCTCGAGCGGGGCATTCTTCCGTCTGTTCGCCCGTCCGGGGGTTGATGAGCGCATGCGGGAGCCCGTTCTCCACCGCCCGCATGAAGCGGTCATCTACGGCCACGGAGAGATTGAAATTGCGGAAGCTTCGCCCGGCCGTCTTGACCGTGATGAATTCGCGGATATCCGGATGATCCACCCGCAGGATGCCCATGTTGGCCCCACGCCGGCGGCCGCCCTGCCGGACGACATCGGTGGCCACGTCGAAAACACGCATGAACGACACGGGTCCGGACGCCACACCCCCGGTCGACTTGACCACGTCGTTCCTGGGCCGGAGCTGAGAAAACGAGAAGCCGGTCCCTCCGCCCGATTGATGGATGACGGCCATGTGCTTGACGGCGGCGAAGATCGCCTCGATGGAGTCCGGCACGGGCAGCACAAAGCAGGCGGACATCTGCCCCAGCGGCGTGCCTGCGTTCATCAGGGCCGGAGAGTTCGGCAGGAACTCCAGACGAGAGAGCATGCCGCAGAACCGTTCGGCCATCTCGTCGGCGTCTGCCTGGCCGCCGAAATCGAGCTCAGCCTGGGCGACGGCTCGAGCGACCCGCTCGAACATCTGTTG